>CADBOG010000152.1 GCA_902796265.1 uncultured Bacteroidota bacterium | reverse complement strand
TAAACTTGCTTTTCGCTCAGCTTTCGCAACTTCCGGGATAGAAAGCAAGCTTTCTCTCCTCTCGATTTGCGCAATGTTCAGGTTTCAAGTTTCAGGTTTCAGGTTTCAAGTTTCAGGTTTCAGGTTTCAAGTTTCAGGTTTCAAGTTTCAGGTTTCAGGTTTCAGGTTTCAGGTTTCAGGTTTCAGGTTTCAGGTTTCAAGTTTCAGGTTTCAAGTTTCAAGTTTGACTCGCTACATTTAATTTATTCATAGGTGCTCGCAGCCTCCGGCACAAGTTTCAGGTTTGCTCGCTTCATATCAACGTTATTCTTTGGCTTTTATTGTGCGCATGGCGTTGAGGACGGCAAGTACGGTGACTCCCACGTCGGCAAAGACGGCCATCCACATGGTTGCTATGCCTATGGCTGCAAGGAGCAAAACGGCGACTTTGACGCCAATGGCGAAGATAACATTCTGTTGGGCGATGCGGAGTGTGCGGCGTGCAAGGCGGATGGCAAGCGCTATCTTTGAGGGCTTGTCGTCCATAAGTACTACGTCGGCAGCTTCTATTGCTGCATCGCTCCCAAGTCCACCCATGGCGATTCCCACATCGGCAAGGGCAAGGACTGGTGCATCGTTGATGCCGTCACCGACGAAAGCTATCTGATTGCCTGATTGCTTTATGGTTTTCATCCACTCCACCTTGTCTTGTGGAAGGAGTTGGGCGTGGTATTCGTCGAGATGGAGCTTTTCGGCAACGTTCTTGGCTACTTCCTCACGGTCACCTGTCAGCATTATGGTGCGGTTGACACCGAGCGACTTAAGGTTGCTGATGGCGATGGTGCTGTCCTCCTTTATCTGGTCGTTGATTACAATGTGGCCAGCGTATTCGTTGTCTATTGCAACATGGATTATGGTGCCTTTAAGCTCGCACTCGTGCCACTTGATGCCCAGTGATTCCATCATCTTGGTGTTGCCGACGGCAACGGAATGTGATGAGGATGCATCGGGTTCCAGACTTATTGTTGCCGTGATGCCGTGTCCTGCAATCTCTTTGACGTCTGTTACCTGGCAGCCGTCGGTTGACTCTTCGGGGAAGGCGGCACGAAGGGCGGCTCCGATGGGGTGGGTGGAGAAATGCTCTACATGTGCTGCAAGATGGAGAAGATGACGCTCGTCGTAACGTTCGGGATGGACGGCTTCTACAGCAAAACGACCATGTGTGAGGGTCCCGGTTTTGTCGAATACTACGGTGTCCACTTTTGCGAGGACATCCATATAGTTGGCACCTTTGATAAGGATGCCTTTGCGAGATGCGCCTCCTATGCCTCCAAAGAATGAGAGGGGAACGCTGATTACCAGTGCGCAAGGACAGCTGACGACGAGGAACATCAAGGCTCGGTAGAGCCATGTCGGGAACTGGGTATTGAATACTGATAGTTGGAAATCGAAACCATTCTCGAAGCTTATGGCATATATGAGTGGCGGAATGACAGCGAGGGCGAGGGCTGCGAAGACCACGATGGGGGTATAGATGCGTGCAAAACGGGATATGAAGCTCTCGCTGCGCGACTTATGCTCGGCTGCGTTCTCGACGAGATTGATGATTTTTGATACTGTGCTCTCTCCGAATGTCTTAGTCACTCGGGCTTTGACAGCACCGCTGATGTTGATGCAACCGGAGATAAGTTCGTCATCTACTGCAACTTCTCGTGGCATGCTCTCGCCTGTAAGTGCAACGGTGTTGAGGGTTGTCTGTCCGTCGATGATGATGGAATCGAGTGGCACCTTCTCGCCTGGGCGTACTATTATCGTCTCTCCTACAGAGACTTGGTCGGGTGAGACGGTTTGCTCCTTATCGTCGCGCAAAACGGTTGCTGTGTCGGGGCGGATGTCCATGAGGTGGGCGATGCTCTCTCGGCTCTTGCCTTCGGCATAACCCTCAAAGAGTTCTCCGACTTGGAAGAAGAGCATGACGAAGACTGCCTCTGGAAACTCTGTTTCGGCTCCTGGCAGGAAACCGATGACTAGTGCTCCTATGGTGGCGATTGACATCAGGAAATGCTCGTTGAAGATTTCGCCATGAATGATGCCTTCGGCTGCCTCCTTTAGTGTTTCGAAGCCCACGATGAGGTAGGGGATGAGGTAGATGAGCAACAGTTGCCAAGTGGGTAAGGCGCAGGTTTTTTCGATAATGAAGGCTACGGCAAGCAGCACTGCGGCAGCGACAATGATGGCTATCTGACGCTTGGGTGACTCATCATGGTGGTGCTCATGCTGGTGGTCATGATGGTGCTCGTGATGGTGATGATCGTTGCAGTGATGTTCATGCTCGTGTTCATGTTCATGTTCGTGATGATGTTCACAGCAGCATTCATCGTGGTGATGTTTTTCTGTATCGTGATGATTGTGAGACATATTGTGTTGTTTTTATTGTTTCTTTCTGAATGCAAAAGTACAACGACTTTCTCGCAACTGGGTTGCAAAGTTTTTTCTTCATTCTTTCGCTCGTGCGGATTCTTCTTCGTATCTTTGCAGTGTGATTGTTTGTATGGCGATGATTGCAACGTGAAGAGAATGAGGGTGTTTGTGCTGGATTACCGATTGTTTCACAACAAAACAATACATATTACGAGATTTATTATTCCTATAATATAATGAAACTTATTATTCCTATTATTATTGCGGCAATGGTTTTTGCTGGGTGTGGGAGCAGGGTGCGTTTGATATCGCCTACGGTGGAAATGCAGAATGGATCTATGCCGTTGGCAACAAACGAGCCAAGGTTTAGCTGGTGCTATGAGGCTGATGTCAATAATGTTGTGCAGATGGATTATCGCATCATTGTTGCCTCCACAGAGGAGAATGCCCAAAAGGGTATTGGCGACTTGTGGGACTCGAAGATGGTAGACACAAACCAGATGCTCTATATTCCATACAAAGGAACACCATTGAAAAGCCGCGACCGCTGCTGGTGGAAGGTTTACACTACCGTAACCTATGGAGACCACAACAAAAGGAAAAATCTTGAGAGCGAGGTGCAGCACTTCGAAATCAGCCTTCTCTCGCGTGACGATTGGAAGGCGCACTGGATAGGCCGCGACTTTGAAAACGATAATGTAAATGGTCATACTTCAATCGCTGCCCGCTATCTGCGCAAGGAGTTTCATCTCAAGAAAGAAATTGACCATGCTCGGCTTTATATTAGCGGCTTGGGTGTTTATAGTGCTTATATCAATGGCAACGAGGTGGCTCCTGACGAACTACTTAAACCCGCTCTCAGTGACTATACCCGTCGCATATATTTTAATGCTTACGATGTAACCGATTTCGTCAGGGAGGGTGACATGAATGCCGTTGGAGTAATCCTTGAGGGCGGCCGTTTCACCACCGTGAGGCATGACACCATTTACCTCGAATGGTGCGGTATCAATCACGCCGCACATTACGGATTGCCACAACTGCTGTTGCAACTGGAGGTCATCTATAATGACGGAACTATGGAAACTATCGTCAGCGACGGCAGTTGGAAGATTATCAACCAAGGGCCTATACGCAAGAGCAACGAGTTTGACGGCGAGACCTATGATGCCCGTCTAGACCTTGGCAGCTGGACACAACCTCAATATGATGACAACCATTGGATGCCTGTGGTAGACAATTACGACCAATATAATATGTATAAGGAGGACATCTACAACCCTCGTCACCGTGTCTCTCGCGAGTATCCTGTCGTCACTGGCAGTCCCCTGCCTGACAACTACCTGCGTCCTGACCCCATGCAGCTCCTTACGCCTCAACCTAACCCCAACATCAAGGTGCAGGAATCAATCAAGTCTGTAAACATCTTCAGAAAGGGTGACCGATGGATTGTCGATATGGGTCAGAACATGGTGGGAGTGATGTCTGCGACAATGTCGGGTATGAGAGCTGGCGATACCATCACTTTCCGCTATGCCGAAACCATCAATGCCGACAGTACCCTATATACTGCCAACCTGCGTTCGGCTGAATGCATTGACCGGTACATTGCCGCTAAAGAAACCGATTCGTGGTGTCCGATGTTC
Organism: uncultured Bacteroidota bacterium; assembly: GCA_902796265.1. Taxonomy (GTDB): domain Bacteria; phylum Bacteroidota; class Bacteroidia; order Bacteroidales; family P3; genus Colimorpha. The sequence goes on along the minus strand of CADBOG010000152.1, from coordinate 3,076 downwards.
ACCTATCATGGCTTCCGTTATATTGAGATATCGGGATTGAGAGAACAACCCATGTCGGATGATTTTGTTGGTAATGTCCTCTATGACGAGATGCCGATGACAGGTAACTTCGAGACTTCTGATGAGATAATCAACGCTGTCTACCGTAATGCCACCTGGGGCATACGCGGCAACTACCGCTCAATGCCTACCGACTGTCCGCAACGTGATGAGCGTATGGGTTGGACAGGCGACCGTACTACGGGCTGCTATGGCGAAAGCTTTATTTTCGACAACCATCGCCTATATGCCAAGTGGCTGCAAGACCTAGAAGACAGCCAGTGGGAGAACGGCTCACTGCCCGACGTGGCTCCCGCCTACTGGCGTAACTATACAGACAATATGACTTGGCCTGGTGCCTTCATCACGGTAGCGGATATGCTCTACACCCGTTTTGGCGATATAGAGCCAATGCGCAAGCACTATGATGCGATGAAGAAGTGGATGCTCCACATGAAGAAGTACTATCTCAAGGATGGCATACTCGTCCGCGACACCTACGGCGACTGGTGCGTGCCGCCCGAAAGCCCGGAGCTTATTCATACCAAAGACACCAACCGTATGACCTGGCCTGCCAACCTCTCCACGCCGTATTACTGCCACCTATGCAAACTTATGCAAGGTTTCGCGATATGGCTCGACAAGGATGATGATTCAATCTTCTTCCAAGACGAATTTGAATCCGTGACCGCTGCTTACAATCGCCGCTACTTGGATACCGTCACTGGCCGCTACGACCACAATACGGTTACCGCCAACCTGCTGCCTCTGTGGTTCGACATGGTGCCGGGACGGCTCGAAAACAAGGTCTTTGCCAACATTGTCGACAAGACAGTAAATGATTTTGGAGGTCATGTCAGCACAGGCGTGGTGGGTATTCAACACCTCATGCGTGCTCTCACATGGTATGGCCGCGGCGACCTCGCGTTGAAGCTAGCCACCAATACCACTTACCCCAGTTGGGGCTACATGGTGAAGAATGGTGCCACCACCATCTGGGAACTCTGGAATGGCGACACCGGAGATCCGTCGATGAATAGTGGCAATCATGTGATGCTTCTCGGAGACCTTGTCATCTGGTACTATGAATGTCTTGGCGGAATTTGCGCACTTGAGCCGTGTTATTCCTGCATCGAATTGAAACCTTACCCCATCAAGGGACTTGACCACGTCAACTGTTCATTTAATTCTGTTTCCGGTCGCATTGAAAGCAACTGGAAACGTGAGGGAGACCGTTTCGAGTGGGATATCCTTATCCCGCCAAACACAAAGGCCGAAGTCTATCTGCCGACAAAAGACGGCTACGAACTGCTTAAACTCCCCAGTGGCCGCCACCACCTCAACAGTCAATTATGAAAAAAGTGAATAATAATGTAAGGATTTCTGGATTCGGTTGTCCAATGTAGCAAAAACAGTCAGATGAAAAGCGAAAAAGAAAGGCAATTCGAAGAACTGGTGAAACAGTACAAGCGGACAATCTACTCGGTCTGTTACATGTTTTCCCGCGACACGGAGGAAGTCAACGACCTCTTCCAGGAGATTCTCATCCGCTTGTGGCTGGGATTCGACCAATTCGAGAAGCGCAGCAGCGAGAGCACATGGGTTTACCGCATCGCGCTCAACACGGCCATCAACTGCGACAAACGGTCAAAACGTCGTCCACAGACCATTCCGCTCCGCTCCGACATCGACCCCTACGACCCACGGGACACCTCGCTAGAGCAGATGCGTCAGCTCCATGCACTCATCAACCAGCTCGACGTGATGGACCGCGGACTAGTGTTGTTGTGGTTGGAGGGTATCGACTACGACGAGATTGCATCCATCATGGGCATCTCCGTCGCCAACGTCGGAATCAAGTTGCACCGTATCAAGGAGAAACTAATCCAGAAATCGAAATCCATTAACCAATAAATCTTACATTATTATGTCACAAGAAAATCACAACTCGGAAATGGAACTCTCCAATCTGCAGGTGCAGTATCAGTCGCTTCAGGAGAAGTTCTGCCAACAGGAAATCGTCAACAACGGTCTGATTCATGAGATGCTGCATGCGGGTATCTCCAACTTCAAGCGTCGCAATGCGGAAATCATACTCACCTACGGACTGTTGTCCGTCACGGCCTGCTGGAGCTGGTATCGCTTCGACCTCCGATTCTCTTTCATGGCCATATCGGTAGTGCTGTTTGCGGTGATTGGCATATTTGAGTGGGTCAGTTGCCAAAAGATTCTAAAAATCGGCACTGAAGGTTCCGATGTCCAGACTCTTGTCCGGAGAATGGAGAAGGCCCGCACACGATTCTCTTTGTTATGGATTGCAGGTGTTCTAGCCTTGTGTCTATGGATGATGTGGTTTGTATCCGAGATAGGCGAAAAGTTAGCGATAACCAATCTGAGGAGTTCCTTTATCATTATAGCCGCCATTCTTACATTATCCATCGTGCTGATAATATGCAATATTGACCGTCTTGTCAAGATGAGCGACGAATTATTGGCGCAGACTTCGCGACGGGACGAAGCCACAACAACTTCTGCCTACCGTCACAGCGCTACTTACTGGACCGGTCTAGCTATGCTCGTGTTGAGCCTCGTCGGCCTTGTCTTCAAGTTGATGCATTGGCCGTTCGGCGCCATTCTTTTTTTGCTGGTGGGGCTTGTCGGGGTGGTATATGTTGTCCTGACTGCGCGCCATCTGGCGCGAGTGGTCCCCGAGGAACGTCTAACTATCCGAATTGCTGAGGCAGCAAGTTTGTTTCTTGTCGTCAGCTTGGTATTTAGAATGATGCACTATCCTTTCAGCGGCCTCCTGGGATTGGTCGGATTGTCGCTTTTCGTCATCGCCATCCTTGTCGGATTAATAGTGAAACGTTGAATTCAACCCTATGGGGTCACGGAGACTTTTGCCACGAAGCCGCCACCGGGGGCCAGGTGAAAGGTGAAAGGTGAAAGGTGAGAGTTGAAAGTCTGGTGCTTATAGTCGGTGCCTTTGCGGTGGGCGTTGGTACCATCGGTATACAACTCAATTTCTAATTTCTCG
>CADBOG010000151.1 GCA_902796265.1 uncultured Bacteroidota bacterium | reverse complement strand
TCTGCCAAACAGCAATTTCACCTATTTCGTCCTCCCCGACGAAACATCCAAACGCATCTCCTCCTTCCCGCCTCTCCTTTCGCCTTTTGGCGACTACAAGGTTGGCGGCAATGGGCAGACGCTTCTTTTCTCTAAGGTGGGTAATGTCAACTCAGGCCTTCCTTTGGTCGCTGTTGGACAAAATGACGGACTTCGCTACGCTTTTGTTACTGGCGAAGGTCTCTGGCGGTGGCGACTGTCCGATTGGCAGCAGTATGGCACCCATGACGACTTCGACCAGCTTCTCAGCAAGATTGTCTCCTTCACAGCCCTCCGGCTCGACAAGGAGCGACTGCATGTCGAAACGAAGCATCTCTTCGGCCAAAATGAACCTGTGGTCATCGATGCACAGCTCTATAATGAGAACTACGAGATGGTCAACACCCCCGATGTGGAGCTCCTGGTCGAACGTACCGACTTCTCTGCTGATGCTGAGTCGTCATCAAATGGCAAGGATCGCAAGTCTTCCTACCAGTTCAACCGCCGTGGCGATGGCTATTCGGTCAATATTGGCTCCCTTTCGCCTGGCTCCTATCGCTACACGGCTCGCACCACATTCAATGGTCAGCAACTCTCTGCCTCTGGTGGCTTCGTTGTCGAGGAGATTAATATCGAGGCTGCCAATACCGTCGCCGACCATTCGCTGCTCAACACTATGGCATCCCTCTCGGGTGGCGAGATGGTTGCTGCTCGCGATGTTGAATCCCTTGCCGAAAAAATCCGTTCTCGCGATGACCTCCATACCGTCATCTTTAGCGAAACCACATACGGCGATATGCTCAACATGCCTCTTGTCTTCATCCTTATCGTACTCCTCCTCGCCGTCGAGTGGATAATAAGGAAATACAACGGAATCCTATAGTATAGCGAATAATGATTATTGAATAGTAATTGTGCCATCTTCAAAACGAGCCGTGCTCGGCTCGCTACATGAACCCCTAATACCATCCCATTGAGTAATAAAGGTCAATCTATTATCCGTGAAGGGTTCACCCTTATGTCGGGCAATATTATTGCTCAAGCGATAGCATTCGCCTCTTACTTCATTGTTACGAGGCTCTTCTCGCCCGAGGATATAGGTTTCTACAACATCTTTTTCTCCTATATCGAGGTTCTTATCATCTTTAGCACGGGCAAATACGAGATGGCTACCGTCCTTGCCGACTCCGACCGCGAGGCAATGTCCGTCGCCCGTTTCGCTCTGCGTGCCAATACCTTCTTCTCGCTGCTTCTCCTCACCATTGCCCTTGCCATATTCTCCATATCTAAGCTCTCCGATTGTCAGCTCTCTGCTTTCAATTATCAATTCCTCATTTTGGTTCCTCCGATGGTCTTCTTCTGCGGAACCTCGCGTGTCTATTCTTTCCTTTTCAATCGCAAACGTAATTTCCTCCCCATCTCTCTTTCCGAGGTTTTGGGGTCAAGCGTTGTATCGCTCCTCAAAGTGGCATTCGGTTTCCTGAGCCGCACAGCATCGGTGTTTTGCACCCTCGGCCTTCCTCTCGCTACTGTGTTGGGCAAGATGGCATCTAATCTCAGCTACATATTAAGATTGCGTCAACTCGATTACCCTAAAGATATAACCAAAACCGAACGTCGCGAGGCAGCACGCAAATTCCGCAATTTCCCCTTCTACACGATGCCTAAGGAGTTCGTCAGCAGCCTGTCGAGCAATCTTCCCTTCATCTGGTTGGCTCTCTATTTCGACAAAGCCGAAGTGGGTCTTTTCGCTCTTGCTTTAACCTTCGTCTTCCGACCTGTCAACATCCTGACTAGCGTCTTCGAAAAACTACTTAATGTCCGCATTGCCGAGATGGTTCGCCAACAGCTCTCTATTAGCGGATATCTGCGTCGTTTTTTCCTTATTGTCAATCTTGTGGCGTTGCCTGTGGCTCTCGTCGCCTTCTTCTTTGGTGGCGACATTTTCGCCTTCTTCTTTGGCGACCGCTGGGAGGGTTGCAGCTACTATATCCGCTGCCTGCTCCCCTGGACTTTTGTGGTGCTTACCGCTACCTCGATGACTTTCCTCTTCGGAGTTTTCGGCAAACAACGCACCGAGTTCATCCTCTTTCTTGTGTTGCTATTCCTCCGTGCAGCTTCCATGGTTGCCGGCATCGTCTGTCACGATTTCCAGCTGGGCATTCTCCTCTTCGCCATTTCTGGTATGGTCATCTATTCGGCACTCATTGTTTGCTATCTCTTGATGATTCGTCGCTATGAGTCGACTCTTCCGCCTTCTTCTGCTTGCGCTTGTAGCCGGGACCTTTGAACGAGAAGACAATCTTTATCGATTTCAGGAAATAGTGGGGGACATCCTTTGCTTTCTTCAGTTCCTTTATTTCGCGGTGTATATCGCGAATGCTCTCTCCTCGCAGCACGCGAAAGAGTATCAGCAGTATTGTCAGTATTATTAGTATCGATATTAGCAAAACCGTGTATTTTATTTAGTGATTAGTAATCTTGAAATTGAACATTGCGCTCTCAACGAGTCCCTCTCCCAAACGAGCCCCTCTCCCAAGCGAGCCCCTCTCCCATGTGAGCCCCTCTCCCAAGCGAGCCGTGCTCGGCTCGTTACTTGAAACCTGTGCCGAAGGCTGCGAGCACCAATGAATAAATTAAATGAAGCGAGCAAACCTGAAACGGCCGAAGGCCATTGAAACCTCTCCAAAATGAGCCGTGTTCGGCTCATTACCTTAAGCCTGCACCGGCCGAAGGCCACCAAACCTATTCCCCAAAGATTTCCTTCAGTTTGTCCGCCAACTCCTGTCCGCGAAGGTTTCGGGCAATAATCTTGCCGTCGCGGTCAACCAGCACAGTACTCGGTACCGATCTTATGCCGTATGAGGCTCCGCCACTCGAGGTCCATCCTTTCAGGTCGCTCACATGATTTGGCCACTCCAATCCGTCCTGCTGGATGGCTTTCACCCATGCGTCGCGTGTCTTGTCAAGCGACACGCTGTATATCTCGAATCCTTTGTCATGATACTTCTTGTAGAGCTTTACCACATTGGGGTTCTCCATGCGGCAAGGGCTGCACCACGATGCCCAAAAGTCTATCATCACCACTTTGCCGCGAAGGTCGCTGAGCTTGCGTGTTTTGCCGTCAGGGTCTTTCATCTCTATCTCCGGAGCTGTCCGTCCTGGCCCTAAGGTAGTCTTCAGTTTTCCCTCTATATATTGCACAAACTGGTTGCCTGCATACTTGCCTTTTAGTTTGTTATAGATTGTCTCGTATGTTCCAATATGGTGCTCGGCATCCTCGTCAAAGTATGTAACCAGAAAAGCGCATATTAGCGCATCTCCATTCTCTTTAAGCAGATTGCCTACCTCGTTGTTTTGCTGCCCAATCTCCTGCTGGAACAGTAACGACAACTCGCGTTTGCGATTCTCGGTAGTGGAAGGGAGAGAATACTCATGATTCAAGGCGTTGAACTTTTGCGCGTGCGCAAAGAGTATGTTGTTGAATTGGCGGTATACCTCTATGTTGCGTGAACCGCTGGCTTTCGTTACGTGGATGATATTCGCATCTGTTTTCGCATCGAGCTCCATGCTTATCTTGTCGCCCGCTTCCATCATCAGGTGCAACACCGAGTTGTCTTGTCCTTTGAACTTCAGCAGATACATAGTGGCATTCTTCAATTCCACTTCCATCTTGAACTGCCCGTTTTTGTCGATTGTTGCCGAATCTGTAGGCACCACTTGGTTGCCCTCAACCCTGTTCAAGTAGGCAGTTCCTGTTATGTTTATTTTCCCCTCTATGCTGGCCTTCTGCGCCATAACAGCATTGCCCAACAAAACAACTATTAAAAGAATGATTATTTTTTTCATGAAATGATTATTGTTTCAATTTTAATTTTCAATTTTCAATTTTCAATTCTCAATTCTCCTCGCCTCTTCCAACTCGGGATCATAAGGCAATATCAGTTTATAAAACACAGCCGTCGAGTACAGCATCTCCCCAATTTCTGCCTTGATGCGCGAACGCATCTCCTCTCGGTATTTCTTCATCGACACAGGATCTTCCTTCACACCTTTTTTCTCGCCCAGTTTTATTAGCGCCTTCAGCATATCGTCGCTCACCTTGTAATGGCTCACAAAATCGTCGGCATTCTTGTATTTGCTTTTGATTTCTGCTCCGTTGCGCGATACCACATCAAAGGTGTACTCGTTCATTATCCCTCGGTTGATGAGTTGGTTGTAGTATGCTATATCCGGGTCGGTCTTTATGTGGATGGTATGGTCGGGCATGATTCCGCCTCCTCCATACACAACGCGTCCCTTGATCGTGTAGTATGGTGTCGAATCCTTTATCGCCGTAGCTGCTTCTTCCTTCTCTGTCCCATCTTCTCCGACATTGTATTCGTCCATCAGCTGGCGGGCAAAATCGGCATAGTATTCGTCTGTACCATCTTTGTATGGACGCTGGATGCAGCGACCCGATGGTGTGTAGTAGCGTGCTATGGTGAGCATTACTGCTGTTCCGTCGGGCAGCTCAAACTGCTGTTGTACAAGTCCTTTGCCGAACGAACGACGCCCAACCACCTTTCCTCGGTCATTATCCTGCACGGCTCCCGACACAATCTCGCTCGCCGATGCCGAATATTCGTCTATCATCACTATCAGCTCACCCTTACAGAAGAGTCCTCCTGTCGTCGAATGGTATTCTTTCTTTCGCTGATGGGCACCGTCGGTGTATACTATCATCTCTTTTCCTGGCAACAGCTCGTCGCAGATGCCTATTGCCGACGACAACGCTCCGCCTCCATTGCCCCTGAGGTCAAGCACCATACGCTTCATGCCCTTGCCCTTCAGCTCTCGAGTGGCGTTACAGAACTCATCGTATGTGCTTTCTCCAAATCGCGATAGATGTATGTATCCCGTCTCTCGGTCAATCATCCCACTATAGCTGATGCTCGGTGTCGTTATCACATCGCGTATTATCTTCACCGTTCTCGGTTTCCCTTCGCTCAGTCGCATAATCTCTACTTGTGCCACACTCTTGCGTCGTCCTCTCAGTCGTGCCACCACGCTGTCGTTCGACATCTTCACTCCCGTCACCTTTGCTCCGTCAACCTTCAGTATCCGGTCGCCTGCCATCACACCAGCTCTCTCAGCGGGTCCTCCCTCAATAATTCGCGATGCATATACTGTGTCGTTCCTCACCTGCAGCACTATTCCCACTCCTTCAAAGTTACCCCTCAGCATTTCGGTCTCTCGCTCCAAGTCCTTGTGCGACATGTAGGTGCTATGGGGGTCGAGGGTGCTGAGCATAGAGGCACAGAGGCGATCCATCACCGTATCGCTCTCTATCTTATCAACATAGCGGTTCTCAACGAGATTCCAGATGGCGTTTAGTTTCTGGCTGTTGAAGCCGTTGCTTGCAAACAATCCCTCCATCTCGCGGTTGAATGCCGAAATCGATGCAACGGTACCTATTATCGTTCCCACACCCATCGAGATGGCTGCGATAAGTATTATTGTTCCTTTTTTTATCTCTATTTTCACTTCAGAATTTTATCTCAGTTTTCACTTCAAATATATAATAACTGCCATTATAACGCGCCTTCTTCAGTTTTCGTATACGAAACAAATTTTTTATCCCAAATCACCACCACTTTTATCGACTGTTCGCCTCCATGAGTTAAATTAGGTTTTCGTAATATAGTTGCAGATAAACCAAAAGATAGTGTAAAAAATCACAATTAAATAAAAAAAATGTAACTTTGCAATCTGTAAGCAATTCCATCAATCATCTTAACTTCAACGTTATGAATACTATGCAACGTAGTTATCCTGTCGGGATTCAGACATTCGAACGAATAATTAATGAAAGGCGTGTCTATATTGACAAGACAGATTTGGTGTGGAAATTGGCTCATGTTGCACCATTCATCTTTCTAAGCCGTCCTCGCAGGTTTGGCAAATCGTTGCTTACGACCACTCTCGAATCCTACTTTGAGGGTAAAAAAAATCTTTTCGAGGGACTAAAGATTATGGAGTTAGAGAAAGAATGGAAGTCTTATCCAGTAATTCATCTGGATTTGAGCATGGCAAAGAACTGTGATGATGTTGAAATGCTGAGAGATTCTTTGAAATTCGTTCTAAGGCCTTATCTTGAACTTTACAATTATAACAATGATGGACAACAACCAGGAAAATTGTTTGCTGAGATTATTCGTAAGGCTTCCAATAATATCAATGGAAATGTAGTAGTGTTGATTGATGAATATGACTCCCCATTACTTGATGTCCTTCATGACAGAGAGGGTCTTTTGACCTACAAGAAGGTCATGCAAGAGTTCTACCAGCCATTGAAGGCTTGTGAGAAAATGATAAAGTTCTGCTTCATTACAGGTATCACTAAATTTAGCCAACTCAGTATCTTTTCCACTCTCAACAACATCATGAACCTCTCGATGCATCCCGACTTCGCCGCAATTTGCGGCATCACCGAACATGAATTGACCTATGATATGGCAGAGGACATTGCCATGCTGGCAAAGCAAGAGGAATGCAGCCCTGAAGAGATGCACCAGAAACTTAAGATGATGTACGACGGGTACCATTTTTCAGAGAACTCTGAGGATATTTACAACCCCTACAGTCTTATGAATTGCTTCGCCCAAAAAAGAGTTAAGGACTTCTGGTTTGAAAGTGGCACCACTTCCTTCCTGTTCAAACAAATACAGCATTTCGGAACCGACATAACAAGCCTTAACAACATTGAGGCTTCCGAATCAGATTTCTATCTGCCAACCGAAGTGTTGGACAATGCTCTGCCGTTACTCTACCAGTCCGGATACCTGACTATTAAAGGATACTTTAAAGAGTCCGAATCCTACATACTGGGCATTCCCAACAATGAGGTTATGGTCGGCCTGACCCGAGGACTACTCCCCATGTATTCTGGCATCCGAAGCGACAGCGTCAAATTGGGCTGCGCCTTCAAAATCTTTAAAGCTCTCAATTCAGGCAACATCGACCAGGCTTTGTCCGAGCTGCAAGCGTTCCTCGCCGGCGTGCCTTACGTCGATGGTTTCAAGAAGAAATTATCTGAGGCTGCCACACGCGAAGGCTTCTGGGAGTACACCATGTACCTTATCCTCTCCATGATGAATATATATGTACAGACGCAAGTGCGATGCCATGGTGGACGTATCGATATGGCTGTCTTCTCAGCCACAACAACCTATATCTTCGAGTTCAAGCTTAACGGTTCGGCAAAAAGTGCATTGGAACAGATTGACGAGAAACACTACTCTGACCCCTTTACCACTTCTCCAAATCCTGTTGTTAAAATAGGCGTAAGCTTTGACCTTGACCAATGGAACATTAGGGATTGGATGATTGGATAAAGAGATTATACCAATTATCACCTTGCCAACTACTTGCCATATCTATGGTTAAACCGATGAAAAGCATCATCGTCTTCCATTACACCATTACAGCATTACAGTCACAAAAGGGCTATTATGCCTAATAGGGGAAAAAAGACTGTAATGGTGTAATGCTGTAATATCTTTCCTTAACAGTTATTAACAGTCCTTTTAGGAAAATCACCATTTTTGTGACATTTCCAACTCTAACTTAACTCTAACCTAAGTCTAACTTAAGTCTAACCTAACTCCCAACTGTTAAAATTTTCTTAAAATTTGTTTGGGCATATTAGTAGTGTTTTTGAAAAAGTACTTGTTGTCATCAACTATTGTTCATACGTGGTATTATTAGAGGTTGCCTTAATAAATTGTGCAATTGTCCGTTGTATCATCTTCTGTTTTTTTTATGTTGCAAATATACAAATATTATTTGTAAACCGCCAAATTCATATATAAATTTGGCGGTTAACGATACAAAGAGCACATTCCCTATCCTTTTTTGATATTTGGCAAAATTTTTTTCCACAAACCAATCCTATTTGGGTTTATCTTGGTTTCTGTATTTCGAAGTTTGTTCTCATATAGTTCCTTATTGCCTTTGTTGTTTCAGCGTTTCAGTTGTTTCAGTTTCAGTTCCGTTTTTTGTGATATATATATATTTCAAAAACCCCTATCATAATATATATAACTAATTAATTATTAATATATTATATAAAGATTTGATAAATTTTAAGAAATAATACACCTCTAAAAAAACAATTGAAACAACTGAAACTGAAACGCTCGTATAACCAATACCTCTTTTAGAATGCACATATACAATAAGTTACGTATTCTTTATTGTCCCTCTCATCCAATTTCAAGCCTTAATATCATCTCAATAACACCCATCTTTTTTCTCTAAAAGGCCTTAAATCCGCCCCCCCCAAGCTCCTAGTTTGATATCTCCCCTTGGCTTTATAATCATATCATCCGTTCGTGATTCCTCCATTATTACACCCTTTTGGGGTAACAAATGCTGTTTGTGACCCATAATAACGCTCATATACAGCTTTCAAGTGAAAAACAAACGAAGTTAAATGCTGGATTAGTTTCGATATAGCGAATCCATAACTAATGTGAATAATAATCCACAAAAATGCTTGGATTACCATAACTTATGATTATTAATATATTGATTTATCTATTTTAAATTATTGATATTCAATCTTGATATATTTGTTTTGTTATGTTTGTTTTTTTTTTATGTATTTTTGCAGTCGCAAACTATAAGAATAGGTTTGCCGAGAAAGCGCATTGATGCCTTATTCTGAATGTGTTGAACTTGGCCGTTTATACATGTAGTACTCAGAATAAAGGGTAAAGTGCTCCTTTGTGGTATATTGACTATCAATATGACCCCGGTGGAGCAATTCATAATACCTTTATTTTTGCACTACTGGGAGGCCAAGCCCAAACACATGAAAATAGAGTGTTGATGGATGGCTCCACTTTCTTTCGTTTATTGTATCATGCTTTCGAGACCGAAGTATTAAAAAAGAAAGGATTGTTTCTTATGAACAAAAAAATGATTAAAAGCCCACTAAACATGACATCGTCAGAAATTGATGAATTGTTAGGAAAGAAAGTTATTATCTCCGGTCGTAAACCAGACAATATCGAAGGTGAAGTGTGTAAGATACACTCTTGTTATGATGGCACTAAACGCTGTGGTATTACTTTACAAAATGAGAATGGTGACACGGATTTATCATTTGGAGCAATGGACTCTATTACAGTTATTATGGAATAATTGTTCCAATGAATAGTAAATAAGTGATTTTAACAACTGTAATACATAATTGGTTATTATAATATATAAATATATGAATAAGAATTACATTTATATAATATCTTTACTGATATTCATTATTGTATCATTTATGCTTTCTTCATGTGGAAATAAAGAGAATGACCCTTTAACCGTTGAAACAATTATCGGCAGGAAATACTATACGGATAAGGTGTTTGATGGTAATTATTGGAATCAAATAGAGATGTCTTTCTCCGCGGGGAATACTGTATTTCTTAAATATAAGTCCTGGCATTTTGATGATAGTCCTAGGCCTCGTGACTATGAAACAATTGATTGTTCATTCGAGTTGAATTATCCATATATTATTATTCAAAATAAATATGGAGACAAAATATCTGCAAAGTTCACCAATAATAATACACTTATTATAGACGGAGAATTGAATGATGTCGACGTTGAGTTAAGTAGCAGAGAGTTATATAGAGTTATCAAATATGATGAATTGAAAATGTTAAAAGGCTGGAGTTTATCAACAAATCCCACCACTTTAACTGGGCCTTATTTGGGATGGAGTTTCTATGGAGAATTAACTACATCAGAGGGATTTAGTGAAGGATTTGGAGTCAATTTCCATGTAGAACATTGTTTTGTTAGATACATCGGCGCTTGTGATTATGAGATAAATTATCCTTATTTTTCTGCTTTATGCGTAAATAAAAAGTATACAACAGAAGGGTACTTTCGAAATAATGACACTCTGGTAATTACAAAATGTAATTACTTTTCAAATCCTGTTGTGGGAGATGATGGTTCTATAGTTGTTCTTCACCGAGTAAGGTAATAATCTTATACAATATGATTTTTCCTTTTTTTTAATAGAGAGCATTGAGCCTGACTTGATAAATAGTTGTCCAAATTTTCTTACTCTAGCCACTAGAGTTCATGCTTTGTTCTATTTTTACAAATAATAAATCAAGTAAGTTTCATATTCCTCTCACTAATAATTTATGCCAAATTATGAGACAACCATCAGGTGCTGTTTGGTATCAGAACTTGCCTTGCCATAAATGGCGTAAAGAAATTTTTCGTTGTGGAGCGTTAAGAAATGTCTGTGGGGTACAATTTCGATAATTTTAAGAAAGAAGAAAAATCTGTCCTTTTTAAAAACAATAGAATTAGGAGAAAGGTAACTTTGACGTTTTAGCTCCTAAGACGGAAATTTTAGCTATTTTGGCTCGGCCTGTGATCGGGTACAGTGGACCTGTTAGCCGAGCTCTCTAAAGTCCTCACTTCTCATATTATGACGAAGGCTCTTGCTTCATTCTTTCGCACGAGCGAAGGAATGAAGATTTTTTTATTAACACCCTGTTGATAAATTTTCTGAAATCGACTCCGATTGGCACCAAATTTGCCCCCGAAAATGCTATCCCAAAAGTTACGTAACGTTTTCTGTAATCAAAATTTTTGCTTTTGTAACTAGTTAACAACCAGTACTCCCAAAGAATTTTAACTTTAATTAACAATTTTAGTTAGCTCACATCTTTGTCAGTATTGAAAATGGTTGTAATTTTGCACTCCATTTCAAGGGCAAATTATGCCCCTTAATTCACTCGGAAAATATTAATTTAGAATAACATAATATCAAAATCTAGAAATGCCAACAATCCAACAATTAGTTCGCAAAGGACGTCAGAAAATGGAGTACAAAAGCAAGTCTCCCGCCCTCGACTCTTGTCCGCAACGTCGTGGTGTCTGCACCCGTGTTTACACCACCACACCTAAAAAACCTAACTCGGCTATGCGTAAGGTGGCCCGTGTCCGCCTCACCAACCAGAAAGAGGTTAACGCCTACATCCCAGGCGAGGGTCACAATCTCCAGGAGCACTCCATCGTCATGATCCGTGGCGGCCGTGTCAAGGACCTCCCCGGTGTTCGTTATCACATCATCCGTGGTGCCCTCGATACTTCCGGAGTCGACGGTCGTCGTCAGCGCCGTTCCAAATATGGTGCCAAGCGCCCGAAACAGGCTGCTGCCAAGAAGTAAAACTATTGTCAAATAAGATTTTAGCTTGTTAAAGAAATGAGAAAAGCAAAACCAAAAAAGAGAATTATCCTCCCCGATCCTAAATATAATGACGTCCTCGTTACCAAGTTCGTCAACAACCTCATGATGGGTGGCAAGAAAACCATCGCTTACAAGATCTTCTACGAGGCTATCGACGTCGTCGCCGACCGCACCAAGGAAGACGGTCTTGAGGTCTGGAAAAAGGCCCTCGCCAACATCACCCCCTCGGTCGAGGTTAAGAGCCGCCGTATCGGTGGTGCTACCTTCCAGGTCCCGACTGAAATCCGCCCCGAGCGTAAACAGTCCATCGGCATGAAGAACCTCATCTCCTTCTCACGCAAGCGTAGTGAGAAAACCATGGCTCTCAAGCTCGCCGCTGAGATCCAGGCCGCTTACAAAGAGGAAGGTGCTGCCTTCAAACGTAAAGAGGATATCCACCGTATGGCTGAGGCTAACAAGGCCTTCTCGCACTTCAGATTCTAATACACGCTTTAATCTTCAGTATACATTATTTATCCATCATTTAATAGCTTAATTTCATGTCCGACTTACACTTTACAAGAAACATAGGCATCATGGCCCACATCGACGCAGGTAAAACTACTACTACCGAGCGCATCTTGTTCTATACGGGCAAGAACTACAAGCTGGGCGAAACCCACGAGGGTAGCGCTACTATGGATTGGATGGTCCAGGAGCAGGAGAGAGGTATCACCATCACCTCCGCAGCTACCACCGTATACTGGGATTGGCATAACAACCGCTACAAGTACAACATCATCGATACCCCCGGCCACGTCGATTTTACAGTCGAGGTGGAACGCTCCCTCCGCGTTCTCGATGGCGCTATCGCTATCTTCTGCGCCGTGGGTGGTGTCGAACCCCAGTCAGAAACTGTATGGCGTCAAGCCGACAAATATGAGGTGCCTCGTATCGCGTTCATCAACAAGATGGACCGTTCGGGCGCCGATTTCTTTTCTGTAGTTAACCAAATCAAGGAAAGACTGGGCGCTAATCCGATACCTATCGAGATTCCTATCGGTCAGGAAGACCTCTATAAGGGTGTTGTTGACCTTATATCTAATAAGGCTCTCGTCTGGGACGAATCCTCCAATGGTCAGCATTTCGAGGAAATACCTATGCCCGAAGACCTTAAGGAGATTGCCGCCGAATACCGTCAGCGCCTCATCGAAGGTGTGGCTGAGGAAAACGAGGAACTCATGATGAAGTTCTTCGACGACCCCGACTCCATAACCGCTGACGAGGTTATCGCTGAAATCCGCAAGGCTACCCTCGCTCGCAAGATCGTCCCTGTCATGTGTGGCTCGGCTTTCAAAAACAAGGGTATTCAGACTCTCCTCGATGCTGTCGCCGCTTTCCTTCCTTCGCCGCTTGATATCGACGACGTTGAGGGTATCAACCCCAAGACGGAAAAGGAAGAGACTCGCAAGATTGACCCTAAGGCTCCCTTCTCGGCTCTTGCTTTCAAGATCGCTACCGACCCCTACGTCGGCCGCCTCTGCTTCTTCCGCGTCTATTCGGGTTCCCTCGACTCGGGTTCGTATGTCTATAATGCCAATACCGGCAAGAAGGAACGCATCTCCCGTATCATGCAGATGCACTCCAACAAGCAGAACCCCATCGAGCGTATCGAGGCTGGCGACATCGGAGCCGCTGTGGGATTCAAGGATATTAAGACGGGTCACACCCTATGCGACGAGCATCATCCCATCATCCTTGAGTCGATGATTTTCCCCGAGCCGGTCATCAGCATCGCTGTCGAGCCTCTCGCTCAGGCTGATATGGACAAGCTGACTAACGCACTCATGAAACTCGCTGAGGAGGATCCTACCTTCCGCGTCAAGACTGACGAGGTCTCTGGTCAGACAATCATCAGCGGTATGGGCGAGCTGCACCTTGATATCATTCTCGACCGTCTGCGTCGCGAGTTCGGTGTCGAGGTCAACCAGGGCCGTCCCGAAGTCGCTTACAAGGAGGCTATCACCCAAACTGTCCAGCATCACGAAATCTACAAGAAGCAAACGGGCGGTAAGGGTAAGTTCGCTGATATACTCTTCGAAATCGGTCCTGCCGACGAAGATGTCAAGGGTCTTCAGTTCATCAACGAGGTTAAGGGTGGCAACATCCCCAAGGAGTTCATCCCCGCTATCGAGAAGGGCTTCAAAGAGGCTATGCTTAATGGTGTCCTCGCCGGCTATCCTCTCGACAGCATCAAGGTCCGCATCATCGACGGCTCTTTCCATCCTGTCGATTCCGACCAGCTCTCCTTCGAGGTTTGTGCCAAAATCGGCTTCAAGAACGCCTGCAGAAAGGCCGCACCTGTGCTGCTCGAACCTATCATGAAGCTCGAGGTTCTTACTCCCGATGCTTATGTGGGCGATGTCACAGGCGACCTCAACCGTCGTCGTGGTATGCTGGAAAACATCTCCGCCAAGGTCGGCGTACAGGCTGTTCACGCTAAGGTGCCTCTGGAGAGAATGTTCGGCTATGTCACTTCCCTGCGTACCATCACTTCCGGCCGCGCCAACTCTACTATGGAATTCTCGCACTATGCTGAGGTCTCGAAAGAGCTTCAGGATGCTATACTGAAAAGCAAATACATTTATCAATAAAGATCTCTAAATTAAAAAACCGTGAGTCAAAGAATTAGAATCAAACTCAAATCTTACGAT
>CADBOG010000150.1 GCA_902796265.1 uncultured Bacteroidota bacterium | reverse complement strand
CACATACACAGCAGGCGGGACGCTTGAGTACCACCTGACAAATGCAGCCGGATGCGACAGCACGGCAACTCTGCATCTTACCGTCAACTACAGCAGTCAATCAAATTATAGCGAAACCATTATCGAAAACCAGTTGCCATACACTTTCATTGGCAGATTGTACACTATTTCGGATTTTCATAATTACACACTCAATGACACTATTACAATTACAAATGCCGTTGGATGTGACAGTATTATTTACTACAATCTAACCTTTTCCCCAAACAAGAACACCTATCTTGACAGCAGTGTGTGCGACAACGAGATACCCATTATTTGGGACAATATCATCTTTACGGAAGCTGTAACCAAAATTGATAGTCTTATAGCTTCCTCAGGTGCTGACAGTTTGGTTCACCGCACTCTTATTGTCCATAGCACTTACCATTGGCACGATACTGCAACAATATGTGAGAACTCATTCCCGTACACTTGGCGTGACTCAACCTTTGCCATAGGGACAGAAAATGGCGATTATACACTGTCGCGCTCTTCAATCTACGGCTGTGACAGTATCATATCAATTAATCTCACAATCAGCCCTATATACGCTTACTACGACACTGCTGCAATATGCGCTGACGCAACTCCATACGTTTGGCTTGACACCTCTATCAATATATCATCCACAATTAGCACATCCCAAACCAACATCTATTCACTTCACCGTTACACTTCCAATGGGTGTGACAGTATACGCACACTAATACTTTCAATTCATCCGCTTTTCGACATACACGACTCGATAACTATCTGCGAGAACGCATTACCGCTCACTTGGCGTGACACTACAATAGCAATCGGAAACCATTCTGGAATATTTACACGAAATTACCCATCCATTAACTTGTGCGACAGCACATGCACACTTCACCTAACGATAGATACCAATACCAGCGGGATCGTACACGAATATATTGTTGAAAACGACCTACCCTATACCTATCACGGGGTCACCATGTATGGTGACACTAACGGAATAGATATCCTATTGCAAAATGTTCACAACTGCGACAGTAATGTAACTTACAGTCTGACAGTATGGCGCAATACATTCTCCAATATCGACAGTTCCATTTGCCAAAACGAACTGCCCTTCCATTGGAACAACATAACGTTTACTGGAGACTCAACCTTCTACAATCCACAGCAGCACACTTTCAATTTATCAGATACACTCACGTCACACACTGGCGCTGACAGCATTGTATATATGCACCTGACTATCCAAAGCATCTATCATACAGATGAAGTTCAGAATTTATGCCGCGACGCACTGCCTTATACCTGGCATGACACTTTATTTTCAGAAGGACAAAACAGTGGAGTCTTCCATCGCAATTACCAGAGTGTCTTCGGATGTGATAGTAGTTTTACTTTACAACTAACCATCAATGAAGTATATAACACAATTGATTCTGTTCAGAGTTGCACTCCGTACACATGGATTAATGGCATAACATACACATCTCCAACCACCGATCCTATTTTCATGCTGAACAGCATTGCCGGATGTGACAGTGTAATCCACCTCTATTTCAGCTACTTTGAGCCCGTGTTCACAATGTTGACTGACAGCCTTTGTGCTGGAAGCACCTACCTTTTCGGTGACAGGGAACTTACATCGGGAGGTATATACGAAGACACTTTAACGGCAACAAATTTCTGTGACAGTATCATCACACTGACACTTACACAACTGACACCACCAGCGATCGAAATAACCACTCGACAAGACTGCCAATCCCTGATACATACAATTCAGGCCTCGACTACGGTCGATTACATTCACTGGGATGTGAATGAGGGTACATGGAATCCAAATTGGGGATTGCAAAGCAACCGTCAGATTTTGGTGCGTACCAACAAAAACATCACCTTGACACTCACTGCTGACTATACAGGAACAGAGACCTGTCCTGCAAGCAAATCTATTACAATAGCTCCAATTGTTCAACCAATGGCACAAATGAAAGTGACACCTGAACAACTGACCTTTGGATCTGGCAATGTTAATGCCATCGACTTAAGCTCTGGAGCAACACATCATCAATGGTTTGTCAACAGCGATGATTTTGGCGAGAGTCATCAAATCAACTACACTCCCAACCTTGATGAAGACTCGATAGTAATAATGCTTGTCGCAACATCACTCTATTGTACCGATTCGACTGCCACAACTATTCGAATATTCCATACCGACATTTATGCTCCGAATGCATTCACTCCCGATGAGAACAGCAACAAGGAGTTCCGTATTTTTATTGAAGACTATATCGATTTTGACCTATACATTTACAATAGACAGGGATTACTGGTGTTTCACACCAACGATATTACTAATGCCTGGGATGGTAGCCACAAAGGTCATCCCTGTGTACAAGGCAGCTATGTGTGGATACTCAAGTACACCACCAAAGATATGCCTAAAACGCCGCAAGTAAAGAAAGGTACAGTTCTGCTACTTAGATAACCTCACTGATGTCTCCTTGCCCCAAGACACGAATGAGGTCTGCGATGCCTTTTTCGGCGGCTGCAAGTAAAGGTTTTATATTTTTCAATAATAATAGCACAAAATTAAACTTAATCGACTCCGAACATAAACACTATATTTAACTATTATAGATTACATTTTTATAGCACATCTAAACAAATTAGATTTTAAAATTTCGCATCATTTAAACCATATACCACCTAGACTTTAATCGATTTTACACAGCGAGACAAACAAAGTATATAATAAAATCACACATGATAATCAGCAATGAAACATTTTAATTTGAATAATATAAACTCATCTACTTTTTGCTTTTTGAGAAAGACGAATCAGCAATAATACAGATAATACTACTATTTTTATGCCTTTTTATCATATTTTTAAAGCATAAAAATAGTATTGATTTTCAATAACTTAAACCAACCCAAAAGTATGCCAGCTTCATTGGCAAATGAAGCTGGCATAAATGCTCAATGAAGCTGGCTTCATTCGCCGATGAAGCCAGCTTCATTTTTAGACCCAGCAGGGTTCCCTAAAAATAGCACCAAAATCACTTGCCAAACACTACCGTTTGAGACAACAAAGTAATCAATTAACAAGGACAAATAAAAATATATTTAGCTCAATCGGAATGAAATTATTTATCCAATCCAACTTAATTAATTGACAAATCTATTAACAAAAACTAAAAACACAAATCAAAAATATTCAAATTAAATAAATCAACATACACGCAAAGATTGAATATACATTTAAGAAAAACACATTGATTAATTCACAATGATTCAACTAAACTATATTTGTCAATATTTTATTTCGTATCCGCAAAATTGAGGTTTACTAGCAAAAAGTGTCAACTGATTTCATAAAAAACACAGAACCAACGGTTAGTGGTTCAATGAACATAAGTGGAATGGTCAACGCACATAAGTGGAATGGTCAACGCACATAAGTGGAATGGCCATTCCAGATATGTTCATTTTTTGATTCCTAGAGGCAAAAACAAAAAAAATGCCCCCGTAAAGGAGGCACTTTTCTGTTATATGAAGAAGATTTTTTATCAGTCAACAATGACGTTCCAGTTGTGGATGTCCTCAGCTTCGCCCAGCTGGATGGCACGGAGGTGCTCATAAAGCTTGGTGCTGATAGGACCAGGCTTCTTGCCGAACACATAGCTCTTGCCAGCCTCGGGGTCGTCAATGCGCTCGATGGGGCTGATGACAGCTGCAGTACCGCAAGCACCAGCCTCCTGGCACTCAGCAAGTTCCTCTACAGCGATAGGACGACGCTCGACCTTGATGCCGAGGTCCTCACAAATCTGGATGAGGCTCTTGTTAGTGATGGAAGGAAGAATGGAGGTCGACTTAGGAGTGATATAGACACCGTCCTTGATGGCGAAGAAGTTGGCAGCGCCAGCCTCGTCGACATATTTCTTCTCCTTGGCATCCAGATAGAACTCGCAAGCGTACTGGCCACCGTGGCAAGCCTCAACGTGAGCTTTCAGAGAAGCAGCATAGTTGCCACCAACTTTGAAACGACCAGTGCCGAGAGGAGCTGAACGGTCATAGTCGCGGGTCACAACATAAGGATTGGCCTGGAAACCGCCCTTGAAGTAAGGTCCGACGGGGGTTACGAAAATCATAAACAGATACTCATTGGCGGGCTTAACACCAACGGTGATGCCGGTACCAATCATGAGGGGACGCAGGTAAAGGCTTGCACCTGTGCCATAAGGAGGAATGAAGCGCTCGTTGAGCTTGATAACCTTCTTGCACATCTCGATGAAACGGTCGGTAGGCATCTCGGGCATCATGATACCGCGGCTGGTACTCTGCATACGAGCTGCATTCTCATCGGGACGGAACATGCGGATCTTACCATCCTTGCAACGATAAGCCTTCAGACCCTCGAAAGACTCCTGGCCATAGTGGAGGCTCGATGCTGCCATGTGGATATTGATGGTCTCCTCTGAGGAGATTTCTATCTCGCCCCACTTGCCGTCACGATACCAGCAACGTACATTATAATCCGTTTTTACGTAACCAAACGGAAGGTTTTGCCAATCTATATTCATGATTATTAGATTTTTGAGTAATATTTTTGTTTTTATAAACTTCTGCAAAGATAGCACAAAAAAAGACACTATGCAAATAAATTTATGAAAAAGAAAAATTATTTCTTTTTTCACAATATTATATATGTATTCGCGTTAATCATATTTATTTTGGGTTTCAAGGAAAATTCACAATTCTCAATTCTCAATTTTCTATTTTTTATATAGTTACCCTTTTTTATTAATTAATTAACTATCAATTCATTAATGCCACAAGAAGTTAGAGTTCGTTTTGCACCAAGTCCCACTGGACCGCTGCATATCGGCGGCGTTCGCACCGCTTTGTATAACTATCTGTTTGCCCGTCAGAATGGCGGCAAGATGATTCTCCGCATAGAAGATACCGACCAGACTCGCTTTGTGCCTGGTGCCGAACAATATATTATCGAAGCCCTCACTTGGCTCGGAATCGAATTTGACGAGGGTGTCCACATCGGTGGCCCCTATGGTCCTTACCGCCAGAGTGACCGCAAACCCATGTACCGCGAATATGCCGACCAGCTAATCCGCGACGGGTGGGCTTACTACGCTTTCGACAAACCCGAGGAACTCGAAGCCAAACGCAAGGAATATGAGGCTCTGAAGAAGACCTTCCAGTATGACTGCAACACCCGCGGCGGCATGCAGAACAGTTTGAGCCTCAGTGCCGACGAAGTGCAACGCCGTCTCGGCAGCGGCGAGCCTTACGTTGTCCGCTTCAAGTTCCCTGCCGATACCGAAATCACCGTTCACGACCTTATCCGTGGCGATGTTACCATGAACAGCAACCTTCTCGACGACAAGGTGCTATTCAAGAGCGACGGCATGCCGACCTACCACCTCGCCAATATTGTGGATGACCACACTATGAAAATCAGCCACGTTATCCGCGGCGAAGAATGGCTCCCCTCTGCCCCACTCCACGTGATGCTCTACAAGGCTTTCGGCTGGGAAGAGACTATGCCTCAGTTTGCCCATCTGCCTCTCCTGCTGAAACCCGAGGGTAACGGCAAGCTCAGCAAACGCGACGGCGACCGCCTCGGTTTCCCTGTGTTCCCTCTCGACTGGCACGACCCCAAGAGCGGAGAGCTTAGCAGCGGCTACCGCGAGCGCGGCTACTTCCCCGAGGCTGTTGTCAACATCCTTGCCCTCCTCGGCTGGAATCCTGGTACGGAACAGGAAATCCTCTCGATGGATGAGCTTATCAAACTCTTCAATATCAGCCATATCAGCAAGAGCGGCGCTAAGTTCAACGTCGAGAAAGCCAAGTGGTTCAACCACGAATATATGCAAATGCACAGCGACGAAGATGTTGCCAAGATGTTCGAGCCTATCCTTAAGGAGCATGGTGTGAATGCCGACCATGACTATGTGGTTAAGGTTTGCGGCATGATGAAGGAACGCATCAACTTCATCAGCGAGATGTGGGACACTACTTGCTACTTCTTTGAGGCTCCCACAGAGTATGACCCTGCCGCCATCAAGAAACGTTGGAAACCGGGCATGACTACCCACATGGCTAAGGTCATCGAGATTCTCAACACCGTACCTTTCGAGTATGACGCAATCCACAAAGCTCTCCTTGACGACTATATCCTTGGCAACCAACTGAATATGGGTCAGGTGATGAACTCGCTGCGACTGGCTGTCGTCGGCAAGACCGTGGGTCCCGACATGCTGACTCTTGTCATGATGCTCGGCAAAGAGGAGACTATACGCCGCGTGCAAAGAGCCATAGACAATATTGGTGAAATTGAAAATTGAAAATTGAGAATTGTGCTACCGCACAACATATCAACAATCATCATATCAACTTACCAACAACCAACATATCAACAACCAACATCAAACAATTCTAAATGCAAATTATTCAAAAAATGGAAGATAACAACAAATTAGACGAAACTGCCGTGAACTTTGAGATCCATGATGAGGCTACCAATGCCGCTCCGGCACAAAACACTCCTGAACCCGTTGCTCCAAGCTGCGAATGCAAGGAAGAGAAAAAATGTAAGTGCAAATGTCTGCCTATAGTCAACTGCATTCTGCTTGTGGGTCTTATATTGATATACATTTTCCACTTCACCGGTATCGGTGCCAAGAACGGCAAGAGCCTGGTAAATGCCGACGCTAAAGCTCCTGTGGCTGTCAGCGAGAACGGTCTCAAGATTGCCTACATCAACACCGACACTCTTATGGCTAAATACCAGTATGCCATCGACCTCCAGAAGCAGCTGAAAGACTTCCAGACAGCTAAGGAGAACAACTACAAGCAGCAGATGACTCAGTTCCAGAAAGACTACCAGGCTTACGTCAGCGGTGGCGGCGAGAACATGACCCTCAGCCAGCAGCAGGCAAAAGAGAAAGAGCTTACCGACCGTGCTGCCCGTCTGCAGAACCTCGAAGGCGAACTGGCTCAGCAAATCACTGAAAAGACCATGCAGGAGAGCGAAAAGATGACCAAGGCTGTCTATGCTTTCATCCGCGAATATAACGCCCAGAACCAGCAGTTCGACATCATATTCTCCCGCTCTTTCAGCAACAGCCCTATCCTCTACGGCAACGAAGGCATGGATATCACCGATGAGATTGTCAAAGGTCTCAACGATGAATACGCAAAGATCAAAGCCGAGAAGTAGGCATTGATTTCGGGTTTTAATCGCGAAACCCTAGTTATAATCAACCCCAATTGGTCATCAGAATCCAAACGACCGATTGGGGTTGAATCTATAATGTAGAATTACTGTGTGCACAAACAAAATAATGGTCCATCATAGAATTGCATAGGTAAAGTTAAGAGAATTTGAAGTCATGAAGAGCAAGAAGTCGGAGAGTAAAGCAGCGGTCATCCCAAAAACCATAGGACATGCTTTTGAGAGTTTTGATTTTTTTGTTGATGCCTTCAACGGTACGGTGATAATGGGTTTGTCAAAATAGGCCAGGATGCCGTCACGATGATAATCCACGGTGACTGCCACTTATTTCTGAAATAATCCCATATGTAACAGCCTAATCAAAAAAAGAGGTGTTTAATACTATTTTTCGGAGTTTGACGTTAAATGTAAAAATATGACTTTATAGAAATATGGATACTGTTAATTGTAGCAATCACCTATGTGGGAAAGAATATCATGTGCAGTTTGACAAATAATATGTATGGAAAGACTTATGGTATTATTTGTGATATTAAAGTTGCCTGCGTTGCTTTTTTCTGTTTAGATAACAATAGGAGATACAATCGAAGCTTATTAGTAAAATGTTATTCTAAAGAGTTGAGTGAAATCTTGCTGCAAAGTGAATCATACGATACATATATCAAACTTAAAGAATTTGTAACTTCCATAAGGAAAAAAACTGTGATTTATATGATAGTTTTCGTACAACTTCTATTGAGTGCATCGTGTCTGAAAACAGACGAATAAAGGGCGAATTTTCAGCCGGTATCGATTAGATATCATCCAGTCAATTATAACCAGCAGGTTGGTATATTACAAAGATATATTCTTCACAAAACAGGACAATTATAGGAGACACTATAAGATAATTACAAAGAATATTGTGTAAATAATATGAACGAGAAAGGAATAAAAGAACTGTTACAAAATGGTGAGTGTGTGACTTTAGAATGCAAACGAGCAACGTCCGAAGTCCCCAAATCTGTTTGGGAAACATACTCTGCATTTGCCAACACTATTGGTGGAGTAATTCTGCTGGGCATTAAGGAAAACCGTAAAGAACCAGACATCAAAAAAAGGTTTCAAATCATCGGAGTCGATGATGCCCAGAAGATTGTCAATGATTTCTGGAATACCATCAACAGTGATAAGGTAAATGAGAATATCCTTAACAGTAAAGATGTGGACATTGTTGAAATAGACAACGTGCAGATAGTATCTATCCACGTGCAACAAGCGGATTGGAGAATTAAGCCTATTTACTTGAACGGTAATGTGTATAAGGGAACATACAGACGAAACCACGAAGGCGATTATCATTGTACAGAACGTCAGGTGAGGGCAATGATAAGAGACTCATTTGAAGACGGAAATGACTCAAGACTACTTGAACATTACGATATGCGTGACATTGACCTTGATTCTCTACACCGCTATCGCACACTGTTCAAATTCAGAAATGAAGGTCACGTTTGGAACGAGGTAGACGACATTTCATTTCTTAGGAACCTGGGTGGATGTACCATTGACAGAGAATCTGGCAAAGAGACGCTAACTGTTGCCGGCTTGATAATGTTTGGCACGGGGCTTGCCGTTAGAGAACGTTTCGCCAATTTCAGAATGGATTACATCAATATGTGCAATCTGATTGGAGACGAACGCTATAGCGACCGACTGACATACGACGGTCGTTGGGAGAACAATTTGTTTCAATTCTTT
>CADBOG010000149.1 GCA_902796265.1 uncultured Bacteroidota bacterium | reverse complement strand
TAGCTCGCTACGCCTTCGCCAGCGATGCAGCCAATCTGCTCGAAACAAATACTAATCTGACATAAATCCTAACGACCGATTTGGGTTAAAAGCAATTTTTGAGGTTGCCTTTAGGAAATGTTATCGGAGTAGGGTGACTGTACCTTTGGCTTGGCGAGATAGCGATGGGGCATCTATGGTACGATAGATGAGGAGCCAGACATAGGATGCCTGAGGACAAAGGTAAGTGGTATTGCCTGTTCCGGGATTGGATACCGGCGGATTGTAGGTGCCATCCCAACCCTGACGATAGTCGGGCTGGTAAGCAACGAGAAGTCCTTGTCGATTGAAGATGTACAGTTCTCCGCTGATAATCCCCTCTCCTACCGGGGCGAAAACACGATTGGTTTGCTTGCCGGGAGTGAACACATTGGGCACCCAAAGTGTCACACGACGTATTGGCAGTGAGGAATATGCGGTATCGGAGCAAAGACCATTAGTGGCGACGAGCATGATAATAAGGCTGTCGGACACAGGGTCGGCAGTAAGCGACAATTGTGAGGAGTCCCCTACCCATTCACCGTTGACGAACCACGAAATCGATGTGGCTCCAATAGATTTATCGACAAGACGATAGTCAAGATTGTCAGTGGTGAGAACCGATGGAACAACGCTGAAATCGGCAATAATGGGATGTATGGGTGTTAGAGTGACTGATTCAGATGCTGGGCAGAGATAGTCTATGTCGTAATCTGCAATGAGGGTATAGGTGATTGAGGTGCTGTCGGGAGATACCCTGATATTTGCACTGGTTGACTGGCCTGCCAACTGGGCATCGAACGGTTCCGACGACCACTCAAAAAAGGGTGCATCTGTATTGGCATACAGATAATAGCCGTTGCAGTCGCTTAAGACATCAATAGTAACATCGGGAGAATGAATTGCCGAGAGGTGTAGCGTCGCTATTGTGTCGCAACCTTCATTAGCGGCAATGGTGTCGACATAGGTGCCTTCGGAAGTAAAAGAATGGCCATTCCAGGAGTAAGGAGTAGAGAGACAGGCAGTGTCGTAGATATCACTCCGGTTGAGCGGGATAAAATAGAGGTGTAGATTGGTTATGGAGTCGCAACCGTTAGACGAGGCGACGGTGTCTATATAAACTCCTTCTGTTGTGAAGGAATGGCCATTCCAAAAGTATGTTGTTGAAAGACAGGCGGTATCAAAAATAACGGCCTGATTGAGTGGAATAACGGATAGATGCAGACTAGTTATTGTGTCGCAGCCATCGGCAGATGTGATAGTGTCGACATAGAGTCCTTCGTCCGAAATAGTGCGTCCCTGCCATGAGTAAGATGCATTGGCGCAGATTGAATCATAGTAATCTATCGTATAAGTATCAGCTATTGAGAGGTTAAGGTGGCTTATACTATCGCAACCTATTGAGCCGGTTGTAAGGAAGCGATAAAACCCCGAGTCGGTAATAACCGAATCGTGCCAGATGTATGAGCCCTTACGACAGAATGAGGCGAAGATGGTATCTGCATACATGGGCGAGATATAGACATTTGTGCGTAGGGTGTCGCACTGCTGACCATGTACAATGGCTGAGATTTGGTGAGTTCCCGACCCATAAAAGATATAGGGAAACGATAGTGTATGGTTGCCCGGGTAAGGCATCCTGTCGACAAACCACTGGGTGACGGTATCATGCAGTGTTGTTGTTATTTGAAAGAGGAGTGTATCTCCAATACAGGCACGAACGCCATCGGCCACGCGTTGACGGACATTGCCCGTGACGTAGAGGTGAGACAGGTCGTTGAGCGACATGCCGGCAACATAGGCATAACTTTCGTCATCACCCAGTCCGTAGAGATGTGCCACGAACCGAGCCCCATTGGTGCACTCCAGGATGTGCATTCCCCCAGCGACACTCAAACGGGCATAGGAATAGAGTGTGTCAAATGGGATGAAATCGCCTGCTATGGAGACATTGTCCAGCGTCATGAAAGGAACATCGCGGGTATGAACGACAATATTGGCAAAGTGACAGCGGGTCCGGTTGGTATTTATAGATGCGAAATATGAAGTTGCGACACCCTGTTCGAGAGGAGGCACAAAAACGACTGCGGGGTCACCGTATTCTCCGCTAAAGCTCCCACCACAGAGATATAGATAGGCGGCAACAGGATGAGAAGCGACCAACCGTCTGCATGTGTCGGATGGAATGAAGAATTGAGCGGTCTGGCCGCGGAGCAAGGTATCAATAGGCGTTCCATCAAGCCAAAGGATGCAGTCGTCGGCCGAAGAGGTAACCATAACCATATCGCCATTGCCAGGAGAATAAATATCCCCCCATATGATGTTGGAATCAGCATCGAAACCGATAATTGGGCGGTAGCCCCGTTCGGCTGTAGGGACCAACAGATAGTCTGTGCCCCAATAATCGATGGGTATTGCCTGCTCATAAAGGTGGTCGCAGGCAGGAAAACCAGAAGGGACTCTGGCACACTCATTCCCTTGGAAGACTGCGATGGGGTATTCGGAATGGAGTTCTGTTCCAGACAACGACCATCCACCATAGCAATGATACTGTTGAGTATAAGGTCGATTTTCTCTGTAACCCACATGAGTGGTTACCGTTGGGTTGTAACCGGCGTCATCTTCGTTGTAATGCTTTATAATAATAGTATCATGATTGTGGAACTCTGTAGTAATGAATCGGAACTCGGGTTCACGGTCAGGAAGTGAATGGTCGGAGTAAGTCTGTACGATATAGTGTTTTCGGAGTGCATGAGTGGGGAGAACGGTAGTGATATCCCATGATGCCTCAGTGAAATTGGATGCATAAAGAGTGATACTGTCTGTTGAAGTGACATGAAAGACGAAATAATGAGGCAATGGGATGCAAACAAGCGATTCTGCCGGAACAGTGTCGACACTAAAAAGCATGGGATTGTTGTCAAAGCCATTAGCAACGGTGACCACACATTGGCGCGGAGCAATAACGTAGAAAAAATATTCGCCTACACCCCTGTTGGCATTAGAGCAGAAAGTGACCCAAAAGTCCGTGCCCATCATAGGACGCGATTGGCATTGCGGAAGGGCTGACAGGGGTAGGATGAGAGCCAATATGAATAGAAGTCGACGCATAGGGGGTATCAGGTTGCTTTTTTACCCCTATAGTGTACCTTAACGTGTAAAAAAGTTGACGAATGTGAACTTTTTTCTAGACACGCACACGTAGTCAGACTAGACACGCACGTGTAGTCAGACTAATGAAGGTCGACGCCAATAATATGCATAAACTCCTCGCGGGTCTTTGGGTCCTTCATGAAGGCTCCTGTAAAATCGGAGGTCGTTGTCACGCTGTTCTGCTTCTGCACACCGCGCATCGACATGCACATGTGCTGCGCCTCGATGACAACGGCAACGCCCAAAGGTTGCAGAGTGTTTTGTATACAGTCTTTTATCTGCTTAGTGAGTCGTTCCTGCACCTGTAGGCGACGTGCATAAGCATCTACTATACGTGGTATCTTTGAGAGACCCACAATAGTGCCGTTGGGGATATAAGCCACATGCGCCTTGCCGACAAACGGGACCATGTGGTGCTCGCAGAGGGAGTAAAGCTCGATATCCTTCACCACAACCATCTGCTTGTAATCCTCGTGGAACATTGCGGAACGCAGAATCTCTTCCGGGTCAAGGTCATAGCCATTGGTGAAGTATAGCATAGCCTTTGCCACACGCTCGGGCGACTTGAGAAGTCCCTCGCGGCTCGGGTCCTCACCCAGAAGTCTTATTATCTCTTTGTAATGCTTCGCCAACTCAGCGACGCATTCCTCGTCATATTTGTCTATTTTAAGATATCCTTTTTCCATTTTTTATGTCTGATTAGAATCCCATACCGAACATTTGCCAATACTTGGCTTCCAGTTCCTTCCAGCTTGCCGCTGTTGCATCGTAGACCTTATAGGTATAGTCGTTCAGAAGATTCGAAATCTGTGCTTTAGGATTATAGTCCTCGCTCTCCTTTCCTTTTTCCAACTTCACGCTACGCTCCAAGGCGGCAAGACCCTTTATGGCTTTCTGCTCCTGATTCAGGACCTCCTTCATCATTCCCTCCTTAGTACGCTGCCAAGCAACGGTAGCCAACTTGTTGGCCTTGCGGTACTGCCAAAGGACTGCATTTTCGTTATATTCTTTCTGACCGCAGATGTCAAAAGCTTTCGGAAGACGGCTGTTGCCACAGAAAACAGGGATTCTAGGACTTTGGCCAGGATTGTCGACAGACACCCATGCAATGCCGCCAACCTCGTCGGGAAGCCAGTCACGCAGCTGTGCCACAAAGCTATACGAGCACCATGCGACACTAACTGTGCGACGGAAAGTCACAGCACCTGGATTCTGCATATTCAGAGTTCCTTGCATATTGCTGCCCATCCAGGGGTTAGCCAATGGACTGATAATGGTATCTTTAACAACAGTGCCGTCTTTCAGGCGACGGTTGACGGTAGTCTTTATGTTGCGGCACATGTCGAGGTCGGTACCCTCGTATGTAGAACGCAGCAGTGCCATAACATCTGTAACGTCTACTAGTTGTTCCGGTTTCACCGAGAATGGCATCTCATCCATATCCATATTGAGGCCCAGCGACGGAGCCAGCGAACTGAGGAGGAAATAGTCACGCTCGCGGTAATTCTTGCTATTGGCATACGAGGCATTGAAAGCTTTCCAGAAGACAAACTCGCCCTTGCCATCCCACAAGCCATACTTGCGAGCCACTTGCTCTATATTATCTGAACACATGAAATAGTCGCTGTTCTCGCGTTGCAACTTGCCGATGTGAGGTATGTTGCAGCTCACTGCCACATGGTCGTCGGGTATGCGTTGGGCAGCCCAGACGCCACCGATAACATCGCGACCAGCACCGATAATCTCCATCTGCCACACCTCTTTGCGATCGGCAATGGTTATGCACTCGCCACCATCACCATAGCCATACTCCTTGATGAGACGAGCTATAAGACGGATGGCATCGCGAGCATTGTCGCAACGCATAAGAGCCACTCGCTCAAGTTCTTCGATAAGGAACATGCCGTTAGGATTACGCAGAGTATCGGGGCCGCCGAAAGTGGTCTCTCCAATAGCCAACTGCTTCTCGTTCAAGCAGGGATAGGCGGCATTGAGATAAGCGTAGGTGTGCTTCACCTGAGGAATGGTGCCGACAACTTTCACACCTGTGGTGTCGTCGCGATAAGCAGTATGCATGGTACCCTTGCGGACAACATGCACGTCACCAGCGCGGTAGTCGCGAGCAGGCTCCATGGTCATCCATGTGCGGTAACGGCCGTCGCATGTGTGAGATGTGATGACAGAGCCATCTGTCGACGCCTTCTTGCCAACCATAATCGACGTACATGACTGTCCGTCGACAATCTGTGAATTATACAAATCCTCTTGAGCAGTCACTATGGTGACGCAAAAACTCAATACGAGAAAAAATAGAAATCTTTTCATTTATCTAAGGGGTAAAGTTAATAGTTTCAGGTTTGCTCGCTGCATTTAATTAATTCAGAGGTGCTCGCAGCCTAACGGCACAGGTTTCAGGTTTCAGGTTTAGCTTCGCTGACATTGCTTTAGCTCGGGATAGAAAGCGAGCTTTCTCACCTCTCGCCTTGCGCAATGTTCAAGTTTCAAGTTTCAGGTTTCAGGTTTTAGGTGATGGACTAGGGATTAATGTTTAAAATTTATAGTTTATAGTTTATGGTTCAAACTAATTATTCATTATTAGTTGAAAACAATTTGCTCCTGTTTCGATTATATCGTCGGGGAAATCATAATTGGGATGGTGCAATTCGGGTTGTTCCTTTCCACTTCCAAGACCGAAAAAGGCTCCACGGAATTCGGTGAGATACTCAGCAAAATCCTCCGACCAACGGAATGGTTTCTCTAGTTCCATAACCGTATAGTCTCTAGAGAATATTGCCTTCATTTCGTCGACAAGCTCAGGGTTGTTCTCGAGAGCGCGGAAAGGCTCGCACACCTGTTTTTCAAGTCCCAAGCAATACTTGCGAGACACCTCGTTGACAATGTCGTCGGCTGCCTGCATCAGTGTTGACATACCGTCATTGGTCATGGTGCGAAGCGTGAACATAACCTCACCCTTTCCAGCCGATGTGCCAAAAGCTCTCTCCCCTACATTGCAACAAATCAGCGTCGACATACGGAACTTGCTTGGTTCCATATTGTTCAAGGAATCAAAACGCTGGATAATCTCTGCCGCAGCCAATCCTGGATTCAAACCCATCTCTGGTGTAGAGGCATGCGTCTGTCGACCTATCAATTTGTAGATGACGCCACACGAGGCCATAGAGAAAGTGCCGCGCGACAATACGACGGTACTCTTATCATATCCCGGCAAATTGTGCAGGCCGAATATTGCGTCAACACCGATTTTCTGAAGGATTCCACTCTCCATAATCTTCTTCGCTCCCTTGCCTGTCTCCTCCTCCGGTTGGAAGACCAGCACTATATTATGTCTGCGGTCCTTGTCCTCACTAACCATCTGGGCAAATCTCAACAGGATGGCAGTATGGCCGTCATGACCGCAGCGGTGGCCAGAAGGCAATGCGTCGATATCTGCTCTGAAAGCCAACGTCGTTGCCTTCTCCTCACGGGAACGCCATAAGGCCACAACACCGAATCCGCCCACATGGTCATGAATGACATCAGGCTTCAGTGCCTGCAACTCCCTCACGATGAGGTCATGTGCAAACAGCTCATTACCCGAGATGCCAGGATTATTATGCAGCGTATGTCGTATTTCTGTTATTGTCATAATTATTCAATTCAACATTTCAACAACTCTCTTGTAATCCCTTCCCCTCTCTTCAAAATTCTTGTAGTGGTCATAACTCGATGCTGCTGGCGAAAGCAGGCATATACCGTTGGGTCTTGCATGCTCGACAACAAAAGCCACAGCCTCTTCCATGCTATAATCGCTCTCGAAATGTGTCATATAGCTACGCAACAGATGAGGATGATAACCATTGACAAGTTCCAAGATTCTCTTTCCAGCACTGCCGAAAAGGACAATGCAGTTGATTTTCTTACCCAACTCACTGCATTCAAGATACTCTACAAGCGGAGCATAGTCGATACCTCTATCGAATCCCCCGAGGATAAGTGCATGCACTTTCTTTAGTGCCTCGATGGCAGCTATGGTCGTCTGAGGTATAGTAGATATAGAATCATTATAATATATAATGCCGCCCTTCTCAGCCACCTTCTCCAACCTATGCTCCAACCCCTTGAAGCCCTTGAGCGACTCCACAAACTGTGTATTGCTGACGCCCAACAGACTTGTCACCCACTGGACTGCGTATGTGTTCGACAGGTTGTGGTCGCCAGGTAGCGGAGAGGAAACAGTGGCGAGGGAACTCCTTTTTGCCTCCTCAAGTGAATATACTTTTACCGTCTGACGCAACTCATCTTTATGCTTATCAACCATTTCGCACAAATCCTCACTATCACTGCAATAGATGAAATAATCGTTCTTCGACTGACGCAAAGCAATCTGCATCTTTGCCATCTTATATCCTTCGTAATTGCGATAGTGGTCAAGATGTTCCTGATAAAGGTTGAGCAGAACAGAGATATGAGGCGCTTGATGGATATTCTCCAACTGATGGCATGAAAGCTCGGCAACGACAGTCGTGTCGGAATCTATTTCAGGTATGATGTCGAACAGCGGTATTCCAATATTGCCGGCAAGCATGTAGCGACGAGAAGTGCCGACAGAACTCTGACTGAGAATATGATGTATCAATGTGGCTGTCGTCGATTTTCCTTTTGTGCCCGTAACGCCTATCGTGCAGTCACCAGAGACACGCAAAAAGATATCGGTCTGCGAACTTATGGTTTCCTCATCACACAAACCATCGAAAAAGAATGTCGGAATGCCTGGCGACTTGAGAATCAAGTCGTAATGATTGTCAGAAAGCAAAGCACGGATTTCATCGTCATTATGGGCGATGTCGTAGTTCTTGCCTCTTGGAAAAAGCATATTCAAGAGTCTCTCACTACTTTGTCCTTCACGGCCATAGCCTGCAATCAATATTTTCTTAAATGCCAGCTGATTAAAGAGTTCTCTGTATCTATATGGGAAAAATGCGTTGTTATCACTTGCATTTCCCATCACACCTTTTTCTACAATATCGTATTCACCTACAGGCAAGTTGTTCCTCCGATTCAACTCATCAAGACTTGTCACAACCTCCTGCGGTTCATAGCCTTGCAACAAAGCTGGCCTTTCGTTGGGATACCATCGGGCAAGAGTCATCGCCAACGCACTATTGACTTCATCAACTGTGCCTACACATTCGAAAGGCTTTGTTTCTGCCACTCCTCGCAATTGGTCAAATTCATGCTGCAATGTATTGTCGTCAAGCATGTTTTTGCCGAACATCTGAGTCAATCGCTCGGGTTCAATAAAGGGTGAAAGGATGATATATGCAAAGAGGCACTTGGCACAATGTCCGCACCAAATATCCTCTTTGCTGCCAGCATTGCAGCTGCGAAACACATCGTGATACTGCCCATATCGGGCAAAAAGCATAGCTATCTGCAACTCGCTGAGAGGTCGCAGGAAACTGTAATAATCAAACTTAGGGGATAGATAATCCTTGACATAAGAGCGGAAATCGTCTTCAAACTCGACACTCTTAGAATACTGATGATTTACTTTTAGTCCAACGACAGTGCTTTCGTTGGCACTGTTCTCATTCGACAATGCGATACGAGGACGACAGCCATTCATTGCCGATGCAAGCAGCGTATAGAAAGCCAGCATCGCGCTGAAAGGTGTATGCCCGTTGAGTGCCCCTTTCTTATTCTCTTCGAGTAAGCGAGGATGTATAGTGCGTTTGATAACTATAACGTCATCAAGCGTATATCCCGCCCTTTCAATGCAAGAGACCGTAGCGCCACGAGGATTCATAATCAATGGCAACGGCCTTTTCGATTGGGTACCCAGTAGCTCCAAAGTCACCACAGAGTCCTTTCCTCCTCCAATTGGAACAATGTGAGAATCAATGGAATCATCTACTTGCAACATCATGTCATCCGAGATACAAGAATACTCCCTCTTCGCCCCATCGAAGCGAATCTGCATGAAATCCTCCTCTGTGGCATCAATGCCATTGGTGTAGAAGAACTCACCCAATCCATTATAATAGAGCTTCTTCCAGAAGGCCACCTGTCTCTCATCCAAGCGGAAAGGCTTGACAGTTACCGTCGGAGGGCAATAGCATTTCCAGTAACTGATAAGCTCTATCATGCCGATATTGAACACCAAAATTTCCAAGGTGTCGGCTGACAAATTCTCTGGATGAAGGAAAGGTCGCGACGGAAAGAAAGCTGCAGGTTTGAACTCAAGCGATTGAGCAGAGTCTTCGCCCACCATAATGAATGAAAAAGCGATGTGCAACCCATCTGGTTGCACATCGTATGTATAACCCTCGTAGATGAACTCGGGGAACATCTTACGAAAAGTATTGTAATCCTGTTCTCTCGACATTGTCTCAATCAAGTTTGAACGAGACCTTGCCAATTTCGTAGCCACCGGCATAGAGCGTCATCCAATAAAGTCCCGGAGCCAATTCAACTCCTTCAGCCTTCTTCCAAATCATGGCGAGGTTACGGCCATATCCGGTAAACTCAATATCCTGCTTCAAAGTATATTGCATCTGGACTCCCGACATATCGAAACTCTCGGGTTGACCGTTGGCAATCACACGGTTGGCAGCATCGGCGATGCGAGCATAGATGGTGATTGAACCTGGGTCGATGACATTATTGTCGAGGATACGGCAATCGATACGAATGACATTGGTTTTCTTTGCCTTATTGGTAGAGTTGACAACATTGCCAGTCTTGATGCTCTTGCCTGGGGTAACCTTAAGGTCGGAAGTGACAAGCACCGAAGCGAGCTTCACCTTCTGCTGCAGACGCTCATTCTCGGCATACAGGTCAGCACTGCTTGCCACTTTGTCCTTCAACTGGGCATTTTCACTCTTGAGCTGTTCGTTCTCGGCACGCAGACGCTCAATTTCAGCCAGATAGCTGTCGCACATCTGCTGCAGTTCCTGGATTTTCTGGTTGACAGAACCGGTGCTAGCCTTAGTGCCGCTATTCTTCTTGGCAGCCTCAAGCTCACTATTTTTCTGCTGCAGTTCTGCATTCATCTGTGCAATCTGCTGGCGTTGTGCCTCAACCTCAGCATTCAGTTCATCAATAGTCTTCTGATAGGATGAGAAATCGGCATTGCCACCCTGACCAAGACTATTGGTAAGTTCGGCATTCTGGTTCTGAAGATTCTCGACACGATTAGTAAGAGTTGCCACTTTCTTGTTGAGGTCTTTGATTTCATTCTGAAGAGCTTGCTTTTCAGCGTCGCTGTTGCTGTTTTGATCGATAGAACGTTGCAGTTTCTCACACTCCTTGCGGCATGAAGCCTCTTTGGATGTCAAGTCGTTAACCTGAATACGAAGGGACTTAAGTTCTGCACTTTCATCTGGCGAGGAAGCCTTATTGCCAAGTCTCTTTATCTCCTCATTCTTGGCATTGATTTGAGCCTTCATCTCAGCCAAATCAGAACGACAGCTATTCAACTGCGAATTTACATCAGCAAGCTGAGCCTCATATTTTTTCTTCATCTTGTCGCTATTGTTAGTAGCAGAGCCGCTCTCTTCACGAGCACGTTTCAGATCATTCTGGAGGCTGGCAATCTGTTTCTGCTGCTCCTCTATCTGACCCTGAAGTTTGGCAACTTTCTTTTGCTGCTCAGCGTCGGTTTGTGAACCGCCAGACTGGCTACTTTTCTTCAAATCAGCAATCTGCTTGGTTTGCTGTTCTATCTGATTCTGAAGCTGACGGATAGTTTTCTCTTTTTCGCGAATATCCTTCTGCTGACGAGCAATCTCTGCGCTGTTGTCGGTTTTGTTGTCAGAAGCGACTCTCGAAGTATTCTTGTTAGACTTCTTGGCTGCATTGAGTTCATTGATAAGGTTCTGAATCTCTGCTGCCTGAGCCGTGATGGCACTGTCGCGTGAAGAGAGTTCACTCTCAAAATCGCCGCTCATCGATTTCAGGCGCTGATAGCGCTGCATCGTAGAGTCAAGCTGCATCTGCAGTTCTGCCACTTGCACACTGTTGTCTGTTCCACCACAAGACTGGAGAAGTCCAGCAACCAAAATGGCGGAAAAAGCGATGGGAGCAAAGCCCAAGAGCTTGATCAAAAACGTTTTGTGCGATTGTTCATTATTATATTTCATCATGTATTTTTTATTTATTTTTCCGATTAAAAAAGAATGCTTATCTTTGCAAAATGAAAATGCAAATTTACACTTTTTTATAATAATAATACATACACAAACAAAAAAATATCTATTATCCCAAGTAATCAACAAGTTAGAAAGCACACCTCACCTATCTTTCAACCATATTTTATAACTTTTTACCTTCCAATTTTGA
The DNA here is from genome assembly GCA_902796265.1 of uncultured Bacteroidota bacterium. GTDB lineage: Bacteria > Bacteroidota > Bacteroidia > Bacteroidales > P3 > Colimorpha. The sequence continues at coordinate 23,573 of CADBOG010000149.1, read as the reverse complement.
AAAAAACAGTTCTATTTTTTATCGTTTTCTGCACACTCTGTGTATCGATTTCGGCACAAGACACGACCGTCCATCATACATGGTCACTCCAAATAGGTTCCGCTGGTGGCTTCGGTTCATTCCGCGATATGGGTACCGCCCCTATAACATTTGACGGCATTCTACTTCAACAGTCGCTGGGCGTGTATCTCGTTTACCCCAAACACATGGAATTCAGCATAGTGTCACGCGGTTCCATAGGAGTCTTCGAAGATGCCATCAAACCCGCACTCAATTTCAGTTCGTTCGACATACACGACCTACTGAGATTCAAGTTCCTAAAAAGTACAGGACATCATTCCAATAACGAAAGCAGCGGTTCCAAATTCACTGTAATACCATATTGGGGTGTTGCGATGACGAATTTCTTGGATGTCACTGTCAATCCGAATTATGAGAATGCCACACCAGGGATCAGCGACTTTCTCGGACCAGAAATCATTGGCCGCATCGATATCAATACTAACTGGTCGGCACCTATAATGTTTCACAGCGAAATAGCCATGATGCCCATTGCCGCCATTCTGCGTCCAGGATACTCATACATAGACAATTACACATCAACGCAACCTGTCATCGGAGCCCTCTTCTCCGACTTTCATGTGAACATGAAGCCGTTTGCGGCCATCTCTACCGATATCGGCATTGACATCATTACTGGCGAGGCAAGCCGCATCTCATTCAGCTATCTTTGGTCATACCATTCCTCGGGCAACAGCGGACTACACCGTTACGACCATGCTACACATCTTCTTGCTATCGACTTTTTCGTAAAGCTTAGAACACACAGAAAATAATGTATTCCCCAATCATTAATCACTAATCACTTATCACCAGTAACTATCCATGAAACAGACACATATACTATTTCCCACCATAGTTCTATTGATAATCAGCCTTTTCTCTTCTTGCGAAAAGATATTCATGCCCGAGGACGAGAAATCCGACCCCGAGTCTGTTTTCGAATACCTATGGAAACAGGTCGACGAGCATTACTCCCTCTTCGATGTCAAGAATGTCGACTGGAGCACCGAATACAGCAACTATCGCCGCAAAGTATACGCCGAAATGAGCGACGACTCACTCTTCGCTGTCTTGCGAAGCATGCTCAACACCCTCGACGACGGACATGTGAACCTATGGAGCGGCAGCGATGTGGCAAGCAGCGAAACTATATTCCTGCAACGTTACGGCAATGGCAACTTCGACCTCAACACCGTGGCGCTGACCTACTTGCGTCCCGACCATCACACCACTGGCGGAATGGCATACAACTCTATTGCCAATGGTCAAGTGCTGTATATTCGCTATGGTTCATTCAGCAATTCAGCATCTACATCGCAACTCAAGAAGATTATAAGCCGATTTCCAAATACCAAGGGAATCATCTTCGACATCCGCCAAAACGGAGGAGGTGAAATCCAAAACGAGTGGAACCTTATGCAAATGCTCCCTTCAGACGGCCAACTGCTGTATAAGACCCAGTTGAAGAATGGGCCTCGCCACAACGACTTCGGTGACCCTGTAGAGGTTCGTGCACCTTCCAATGGGGACAACACTCCCTATACCAAACCTTTCGTTCTTCTCACCGACCGTGGGTGCTACAGCGCCGCATCCTCCTTTGCACTATGTCTCAAAAGCTACCGCAATGTCACCGTAATGGGCGACACAACAGCCGGAGGGCTTGCCATTCCTTCTGGAGGCGCTCTACCTAATGGCTGGTACTACCGCTTCGGTGTCAGCCGCATCATTGCTCCTGACGGCAAAAACTACGAGAACGGAGTCCCCCCAGATATTGTTCTCACGCTTGACCCAGCATGCGTTGCCATCCATCGCGACAACATAATAGACTCTGCCAGTAGTCTGATACTCTCAACCTCCAAATGAAGGTGGTAACAACTAATAATTCAACTTTAAGCATTCAACTATAAACCAACATACATGATTTCTGACTTTCTTATCCGCGCCAGCTACCCAAACTACTTCATGGTGAAGAAATATGCTGAAATGGGGCGCGAAATTTTCAACCGCAATATAGAAGATAAAGACAACCAGCTCAAAGGCAACAAACCAGGCACCGTCATCTACACACTTGACGGCGACCCTACCCGATATGAGTTTCCTCCCCGCTGGTACGATATGTATTACCTCATGCGTGCCCGGGGTGAGAACCAGCGCCACTTCCTCGAAATGCTGCTCCAAGAGCGTTTTGGTGATGCCCTTTGTGAAAGGAAAAGCGACATTACATCAAGCCAACAATCCGATTATCCAACCGTCATCCCCGAACTGGAAACAATACGCAACAACTTCCGCCAAGAATGCATCAATTACGTTGCAGCCAACCCCCTGACAAATACGAAAGAGCTGATAACGACACTTGTGGAAGGCGAATTCACAGACGAACAAATCAGCTACAAAGGCCGCATGTTGCTTGACCTTACTCGAAACTGCTATCCTGTGCCCGACTTCTGCATACTGACTGCCGATGCATTCACTCAACCCGATAGGTTGGAGGAACTACTCGAAAATGCCATTCGCAACCTCGAAATCATGACCTCATACCGCCTCGGCAGCGATGATAACCCTCTTGTTTTCGCCATCCGTTGTGCAATGCCACAATACATCCCCGGACTCATGCCAACCTTGCTCAATATAGGTGTCACTCGCAAAGCTTACCAGGGTCTCGGCAACCGCCGCGTAGGAACAGCCAATCGCGTATATCTCAGCACCTTGCACACCATAAGCGAGATGCTGCGCATTGAGAAGAAATATGACCGCAACGATATAGAGCTAACCCCAAAAGAGCAGTCGGCCCGCATAGACGCCATGGAACAAGCCATAATTGCTGCACGCAGCGACGGCGAGCGTCTACTTACCGATGCCCACTACCAAGCCCTACGCCTCATCGAGCATGTACGCGACTTCTATATAGAGAATCAAGACCTTATCCTAACCTTCATGCAGGGAAAACAGGCATACCCCTCTTTCATCCTACAACGAATGGTATGGACAATAGGTAACGAGGAATCATACCCCGGCGTACTCTATAGCCATCATAGCCGCACTGGCACAGGTCGCCAGATTGAGAGCTACCGTAACATCTTCGGAGAGGAGATTATGACAGGTGACGTAACATCTATCGACATCGCCTACAACGACCGCACCGAGATTAAACAAGACTACCCAGCTGTATTCCATTTCGACCCACTGCTTGACTCCCTAGAGCAACGTCACAAATCGCCTGTCACTATTGAATTTGCCGTCGAGACTCGTCCCCATAAGATAAGCCTCTTCGCTGTCCTACAGCTCAATAAATCGGAGATGACTGGACGAGCAGCCCTCATCTCATCAATCGATTTGCTGAACCGAGGTTTTATCGAGGAACATGATGTCACAACGCTCATCAAGCCCTATCATTTACGCCAGATTGTATCCAACACCATCGACGACCATTCGCTCTCCAAGCTCCAGTTCTTCGGCAAAGGACTAAGCGTGCTCCCTCACACAGCAATCACTGCTACACTCTGTTTCTCTCCAGCGCGTGCCCAAGAGCTGAAGAAAAGCAACACTGCTGTTTGCCTCTGCCAGGAGCGCTTCGTGCCAGAAGACACAATAACCCTTGGCGAAATCGATGCCATACTCAGCATAGCTCCTGCTGCCATTCATGTGGTTACCGCCTGCCGTGGATATGGCATACCGGCACTCATGAACCTGCAAAACCATGGCATACGTCTTGAAGGCAACAAGCTGATAAACAGCGAAGGTTTTTCTGTATTAGAGGGCGACAAGATAACCATCTCCAGCAAACAGCAGACCATCTTCAAGGGTGTGGCAGACTTTAAGCCCGCCCGCTTCACAAAATACCTCAACGGTCAGACGGTACAATTCGAGAAGGGCGAAGAGGAGCTTTTCAAGCAGATGAGGGAGGCCTACAAACGTTACCAACAGATTGTAACCTCCGACAAAGCAGCTTTGATTACCGATGTCAACAAGCTTGCACGACTGATACGCTGCGACCTCCAAGACAAGCCAACTGTGGCTCGCGGCATCGTCAACAACTGGTATTCAGACAATGCCGAGCTTTATGTAGGACAAGTGTTGCAAAGCAAGATGGGCGACCATCAAGACCAGTCGCGAGTCTTCAACCTCCTCTCGCGTGACCGCAAAGCCGACTTCTTCCGTCGCGCATCCAAGTCGTGCATAGAGAAACATCTAAGCGGCCTTAAAGCCGGGTCATTCATGCTTGGACGCTTTGTGGCACGCCCACTCTCCACTTCGCTATGGAATACATTGAGCGACCTCACGGTTGCATTCCTTCTCAACGAATATGTGCTCTATGAGAAATACCTCCACGTCCTGGAAGAGGTGGGCGAAATCAAACTCGCCCGCGCCCATTCTCGCATCGAGACGGAGGGTATCGACAACATGATAATCCGCAACTTCAACCTCTACAATTTTGTTCCTCTCCTCTACTCTACACATGACTGGCCGAGCATAGCATACCATCTTGAACAAATCGACCATCAAGACAACACGCACCTCCTCGTTGAGAAACTCTCGCTACCAATCAATCAAATATTTGACCTCACAAAGCCATGGGTGGCATCCGAAGTGGAATCGAAACGCAAAGTAGAAGAATAATCACCCAAGCTTAAAACGATTCCAATCACTACTGACCGTCAGCTCCTTATCTAGAGGGGCGTCGCTGATATTCAGCGTAGGAGTAGTATAGATTGCTAGCTTCATCAAGGTTGCGTGGAGTTTCATCAACCTTGACAAATACGGATTGATCAATTATTGGGAAGAAGACATCGGCATCGAAATCGTGCCACACATGGGTGACATAAAGCTTGTCTACAAAGGGCAGGAACTCGCGGTAGATGGAACCACCCCCTATGATAAATGCCTCATCCTCATAGCGTACCATATCAAGGACGGCAGCTATGGAATGAGCCACTTCAGCTCCTTCGTCGGAGAAGGATTGGTCATGAGTGAGGACAATATTGCGACGTTTGGGGAGAGGACGCCGTGGGAGGGAATTCCATGTGTTGCGACCCATTATGACAGGATGGCCTGAAGTGAGCGCCTTGAAACGCTTAAGGTCGTCGGAAATGTGCCAAAGGAGATCGTTATCCTTTCCAATGGCGTTGTTTTGGGAGATGGCTACAATAATGGAGAGCATGGGGAATTGAGAATTGGGAATTGAGAATTGAGAATTGAAAAGTGAGAATTAGCCGAATATTTTCATTGAGCGGGTGAAGATGCCATTCATGTAAGCTATGGCAAGACCATAATTAGAGACTGGGACGCCGGCATCAAGGGCAGGCTGCAAACGCGATGCAAGTTGCTGACGACTGATAACACATCCTCCACACTGGATAACGAGCGCATAGTCAGCAATATCGGCAGGGATGGGTGTCATTCCGCCTATAGCTTCGCAATGAAGTTGCTTTCCTGTGTATTTTTTGAGGAGTGCGGGAAGCTTCACACGGCCAATGTCCTCGCAAGTGACGTTATGAGTACAACTTTCAAGCATGAGGACACGGTCTCCATCACGAAGTTTGTCAATTGCAGGAGTACCTTTCACATAATCATCAAAGAGGCCTTTCGCCCTTGCAAGCAGAACACTGAAACTGGTGAGGTAGCAATCTGGCATAAGTTCGTCTAGGATGTCACGAACCATGTGGAAGACCTGACTGTCAGTGACCACCAATCGAGGAGGTTGCTTAAGGGCGGCAAGGGTTGAACGCAACTCTGTTTCGCGACACACCACGGCTGTGCCATGATTGTCAAGTATATCACGAAGCACCTGTACCTGAGGAAGTATCATGCGGCCTTCGGGTGCTGCACTGTCTATTGGTGTTACCATAACAACGGTATCGCCCTGCGAAATGACGTCACCAAGAAGTGATGGCTGACGGAAAGCCGATTCTGGAAGTGCGTCGCGTATGGCAGAAAGCAAGCCCTCTCTATAATGGGGTTCTTTAACATTGAAAACCATAGGTCTCTTGCCAGTCTCGGACTCCACATCAGCCAAGAAGGCGTCATCGGGAGGAACGATGTCTGATTGTGCGTAAAGAAGGAGAAAATTGAGGTTACGCTTTCTGCATGATTCGATGAGACGCTCTTCCGGCTCATCCAACTTATTGTCAGCCAAGAGAATGATAGCCAAGTCGACCTGCTGGAGTTCAGAATATGTCTTCTCGATGCGGAGAGTACCTAGGTCGCCACTATCATCGATGCCTGCCGTGTCGATCCAAACCACAGGCCCTACGCCATGCAATTCCATTGTTTTGCGAACAGGGTCGGTGGTTGCACCTGCAAAGTCAGATACAATTGCCACCTGCTGTCCTGTCAAGTAATTGATTAGCGAGCTCTTGCCGTAGTTTCTACGGCCAAAGATACCTATACGAGGTTTATTTTCATTGCCTTTCATATTATTAATAACGAAAATCGTATGCCATTATTTTCAATTGCATTAAAATAATTTCAAAGGTAGGCATTATTGTTACTATTGTGGAATTATCGAAAAGTGATGTTGTGGTATACTAAAAGAATGCCAATGACGTTAGTGAAAAAACCGCAGGTTTAAGAAATTGCATTCATTATGAAAATACGCAAAGCCACAATAGGCGACATTAGGGATATACTCAAAATATATGATCACGCGCGTGAGCTGATGAGGCGTGAGGGCAACGACTGCCAATGGGTGAACGGATATCCATCGGAAGAGCTTGTAAAAGAGGATATAGAACGGGGTATCAGCTTTGTTGTCGTTGACGGAGAGGATATTGCCGGGGCTTTTGCATTCATCGAGGGGAGAGATGCAACATACGAATATATTGAAGACGGATGTTGGGAGGAAGACGACAGGCCTTACGCAACAATACACCGTATGGGACGTGCCCAGGGAAAGCATGGCGTTTTTAAAGCTTCATTAGATTGGTGCCGTCGCCATGCCACTTCGCTACGCATCGATACTCACGAAAAGAACCGCACAATGCGGATGCTCATCGAGCGAGAGGGATTCTCACGAAGGGGGATTATCTATATTGCTGACGGCACACAGCGAATTGCATATCAGTTGGTTGATACTGGTTATCTATGCGAGCCTCTTAAGGAATATGTCGAATCAGAGATTCTTCCTCGTTATGAACATTTTGACGATGCCCACAAGAAAAGTCATGCATTGTCGGTAATAAAAAACAGCTTGCAGCTTGCACAATACTATAACGTGGAAATCAATATGGTATACACTATTGCTGCATATCATGATACTGGTCTTGTTGATGGACGAGAGAGGCACCATATTATTTCGGGTGAGATTATCATGGGAGATGCAAAACTTAGACGCTGGTTCAGCAAAAAGCAGCTGGATGTGATGGCAGAAGCCGCCGAGGACCATAGAGCTTCGGCCCACCATGAGCCACGCAGCATTTACGGCAAAATAGTAGCTGAAGCCGACCGCGATATAGAGCCACTGAAGATTGTGCGTAGGACAGTGGAATTCGGGCTCTCGAACCATCCCGAACTCGACAAAGAACAACAATGGCAGAGAGCCGTGGAACACTTGGAAGAGAAATACGGAGAGAATGGCTACCTAAAGCTTTTCCTTCCTGAGTCGCCTAACGCACAAAACCTCAAAGAACTTAGGATTCTTATTGCCGACAAAGAGAAACTTCGGGCTGTGTTTGAGAAAATGTACAACTGACAAACTGTCACTAGTAGTATGCAAATGAACGATGGGTGAACATCATGTATGACAAATTGTCAGTAGCCTTACTATTTGGAACAATATTTGCAGTCAACGAACTGTTTGCTGTGCAAACAACGGAATGTGATTAACATTAAATATTCGACCATATATGCAAGGTAATTTGAATGTACAAACCGAGAACATCTTCCCGGTAATCAAGAAGTTCCTCTATTCTGACCACGAAATTTTCCTTCGTGAACTTATCTCTAACGCCATTGACGCCACCCAGAAAATGAAGGCTCTCTCGTCGCGAGGCGAGTTCAAGGGCGAGCTGGGCGACCTGACTGTTGAAGTCAAGATTGAGAAGAAAAAACTCATCATCAGCGATCACGGTATCGGAATGACGCAAGATGAGATTGACAAGTATATCAACCAAATAGCTTTCAGCGGTGCAAACGATTTTCTGGACAAATACAAGGATGTCCAGGAGAACCTTATTGGTCATTTCGGTCTGGGTTTCTATTCGGCATTTATGGTTGCCGACAAGGTGGAAATTGAAACAAAGAGCTACAAGGATGCTCCTGCTATGCACTGGAGCTGCGACGGTAGCCCCGAATTCGAGATGAAAGAGGGCAAGCGCAAAGAACGCGGCACCGACATCATACTCCATATTGCCGACGACTGCAAGGAATTCCTTGAGGAACATAGGATTCTTGAGCTTCTGAAGAAATATTGCCGCTTCATGCCTATAGCCATCCGCTTTGGCGAAGAGAGTGTATGGGTTGACAGCGAAACAGAATTCAATGAGGTTGACGACGGCAAGGGTGGAAAAAAGAAAGAGCCCAAGCGCGTGGAGAAGAAACAGCCTCGCATCATCAACGATACCGACCCTGCTTGGCGCAAAAAGCCTGCCGATTTGACAGACGAGGACTACAAGAAGTTCTATCACGAGCTCTATCCAATGAACTTTGAAGAGCCTCTATTCCAAATCCATCTAAATGTCGACTATCCTTTCAACCTTACGGGTATCCTCTACTTCCCCAAGGTGCGTAAAACCATCGACCCGAACCGCAACAAGATTCAGCTCTACTGCAACCAGGTGTTTGTCACCGACAGCGTAGAAGGCGTAGTACCTGAATATCTTATGCTGCTTCACGGTGTGCTCGACAGCCCGGATATCCCACTGAATGTCAGCCGTAGCTATCTGCAGAGCGACAGCAATGTGAAGAAGATTGCCCAGCATATCAGCAAGAAAGTTGCCGACAAGCTGGAGGAGATGAGCAAGAACAAAGTAGACCTTAAGGATGCTGACGGCAACCCAGTAGCAGATGCTCCTACCCAGCTCGAGGAGAAATGGGACGACATCAAGATTTTTGTCGAATACGGAATGCTCACCGAAGAGAAATTCTGCGAACGTGCCATGAAGTTCGCCCTCCTGAAAAACACAGAAGGCAAATACTTCAAACTTGACGACTACCGCGACAAAGTCAAAGCACTCCAGACGGATAAGGACAAGAATGTCATCTACCTCTACGCTACCGATGTCGATGAGCAGCATGCCTATATCGCCAAAGCCAAAGAGAAAGGATACGATGTGTTGCTGATGGACAGTGTCCTCAACTCGCACTATATCAACCTTCTTGAGCAGAAAATAGAGAAGACTCGCTTTGTGCGTGTCGATGGCGATACCGTTGAGAAACTTATTGCCCACGAAGATACCATTCCCGAGAAGTTGACTCAGGAACAGAAAGATAAGCTGAAACCTATCATCGAAGGCGAAGTGGACAAAGCCAAATTCACCGTACAGCTGGAAAGCATGGAGAGCGATGACCAACCAATGGTCATCACCCAGAATGAGTTCATGCGCCGCTACAAGGAGATGAGCCAAACGAGCGGTGGCGGAATGGGATTCTACGGCGAGATGCCCGACAACTACAACTTGGTTGTCAACATCAACCACCCGCTGATAGAACAGGTACTCAATGAAGCCGATGCCGACAAGCAGAAACAACTTGTTCACCAACTGACCGACCTTGCCCTACTGAGCAACGGTCTGCTGAAAGGCGAAGCTCTGACTCAGTTCATCAAGCGCTCTGTCGAAATGATTTAACCCAAATCAATCAATAAAAAAACGCTGACCTGACGGTCAGCGTTTTTTGTTTTATAGTTACTAAAACAACAGTATATATCCAATCAAGTTATGCTTCTGGGTCTTGCTGGCGCTTACTCATGTAGGTGTAGCCCTTCATAAGACCCGTGTTGGCATTGCCTATGAAGCTGAGCACAATCTTACCCTCGTCGGTATTGCCAAACTGCTCTTTTATTAGTTCAACAGCGTGTGATACTATAAGTCCTTTCTGATAAAGGATGCGATAAATCTCCTGAATATTGTTGATTTCAGCAGGAGAGAATCCTCGGCGGTGGAGACCTAACGCATTGACTCCTGCGAAGGAGATGGGATAACGACCAGCCTTTACGAATGGAGGTATATCTTTGTTAACCAACGAACCTCCTTGTGTAATCACATGTGAACCGATATGGACAAACTGGAGAATGGCTGTCTTTCCGCCAAGCACCACCCAGTCGCCAACAATAATGTGACCAGCAAGTGTTGTGTTGTTGGCAAAAACACAATTGTTGCCGACCACACAGTCGTGAGCCACATGGACATAAGCCATAAGCAGGTTGTTGTTGCCTATGATGGTTTTTCCGGAAGCTGAAGTACCACGATTGATGGTGCAGCACTCGCGTATGACATTGTTGTCTCCTATCTCAACAGTTGTGTACTCCCCATTGAATTTGAGGTCTTGTGGTATAGCCGAAATGACAGAGCCTGGAAAAATCTTGCAATTGTTGCCGATGCGGGCTCCAGGGAAAATTGTCACATTTGGTCCTATCCAGGTATTGTCGCCGATGATGACATCGTCGCATATAGTGGTGAAGTTTGAGATCGTTACATTATTACCGATTTTTGCCTCGGGATGCAGATCGTAAAGTTTCATCAGTGGAATATTTGTATATAAATTAAATTGTTACGCTATAATATTGTTTATCTTCTTTGCCAGTTCTGTATTTGCTCTATGTCCAGGACATTTGATAGTGAAATGTGCTTTCACTGGAGCTCCTAGCAGATAGATATCTCCCAGGAAATCAAGGAGCTTATGTCGTGCCGGTTCGTTGGCAAAATAGGGTTCTATTGTGTTCAGTACTCCGTTGTGTACCTGTATCGTCTCTTTCTTCTTGTCGAAGAGTTTTGCCAGACGTTCCTTCTCATCCTCGCCTAATGGCTTGTCGACAAAAACCAAAGCGTTGTCCAAATCGCCACCTTTGATAAGATTGAGCGACAGTAGCATTTCCACCTCATGCAAGAAAACGAAGGTGCGGCATGATGCAATCTCTTTTGCATAATTGTCCAAACCTTCAATAGCGGCCGTCTGACTGCCAATCAGCTCACTCTCGAACTCAATCTTACAATCCACCTTGAAATCATCTGCTGGCTCGGCAATCATCAGGATGCCTGATTTTGAATCCTGCCATTCAACACGTTGCGGCAGTGTGATATATTTTCTTTCTTTCTCTAAGGTGGCAAGTCCCACTTCGGTTATTTGGTTTACCCACAATCTGGCGCTGCCATCCAATATCGGTATTTCAGGACCGTCGACCTCCACAAAAACGTTATCCACATGCATGCCGTGCAGTGCCGACATCATGTGTTCTATTGTCGACACCATAACTTCACCTATTGCCAACGTGGTTCCGTGATTGGTATCATGCACATTATCAGCACGTGCCGGAATAGAGACCATTTTCTCGAGGTCGGTACGCAGAAGTACGATGCCTGTATCAGCTGGTGCAGGCTTGAGTGTTGCATGAGTATATTTGCCTGTATGTAAACCAGGACCTGAGAGCGTGAAGGGCTTATTTATTGTTGTCTGATACTCCATTAGTTACTTTATCAATTTGTAGTTCGACATACGGTAAATGTCGGGTGTTTGGTTCTCATATCCCGCAGTGGGGGAACGCTGTTTCAAAGAGAACGGGAAGAGCATTTCAACAGGTGCTGCGAAGTTCTGCGGATTACGCCAGAACTCGGCTCCCTGTTGCCACAATGCCGAACAGAAATAGATTACAATATCGTGAGCCACACCAGCATAAAGGGTATTGGGCTCGGTCAGAAACTTAGTTTTATATGTATCGATGAAGTCTTTATGCCTGAGATTGTCATAGTTCAGATGACCCAAGGCAACCATCGTATAGTTCAAATGCTGCAACTGCGAATAGTCGATGTCTGGGTACTCGTCAATGTAATTATTAATTGAATATAGGGTCGGTACATTGTTGCTTATCGATGACAAACGGTTTAGTAATGTACTGACAAACACTGTATTCTTATTCTTGTTTTGGTCATAAAGCGAGACAATCACATTGTCCTTCGTAGTCTTCAGAGTAGAAAGGAGCTTGCCGTTGGCCGACCAGTCAAAGAGGGTGTACTTGATGTCTTTACGAGCATCCAGCTGACGCTGGAACTCATCACGATAGAGTTTCTCATCGGTAGCTGTCGACTTGCTGTTGGAATGAATCAGATATAGATGCCTTCCTTTGTGGCGACGAGTCAACATATCAAGGATGCCCTTCACTGTCCCTTCAACAGATGGCATACATTTTACCACGTATGGGTTATTCTCAACAACCTCTGAACGCGCTGAGAATGGATTGATTACAAAAACTTGATGCTGCTTAGCCAGTTGTGAGAGTCGCTCGAAAGGTTTCTTGACCAAGAGAGCGATGATATAGTCTGAATTGGCAAGCTGGTACTTGTTGAAAGCAGCATCTATATCTTCTACATTGTCGGATGAAAAGTCAACAACATTCAGCACCACGTTGACACCTCTGTTCTGGAGCTGCTCCAAAGCTATCAGTATGCCTTCATAGAACTGTATGAATTCGAACACCTTATAGTCTTTCTTGCCACGCTGCTCGATATCGAACTTGGAAGTTGAAATCTCGTCAATCTTATCCAAATTCAAAGGCATGATGACAGAAACGAAAATCTTGTTTTTATCCTGGCGTTCACGCACTTGATAGCTGAAAGAGGACTGCGATGTGAAATTGTAATAAGGTGCTGGCTGGGATGGGAATGCCAAAGGAACCTCATCAAATGGATAAGGGTTCTTTATGACTCTGCGCATCGGCATCATAGCTGTGTCCAAAGGTTTGGTCTCCTCTGCCATCCTTTGTTCGGCTGCACGTTTTTCCTCCAAAGCTTTCTGTTCTGCTGCTCTCTTCGCTTCTAAAGCGTTCTGCTCTTCTATTCGCCTTATTTCAGCAGCTTGTCTCTCAGCTGCTTTCTTTTCCTCTAACAGTTTGTCAGTAGCCATCCTTTCTTCCGCCATCTTTTGCTCAGCGGCTTTTTGTTCTGCAGCTCGTTTCTCTTCAGCCGCCTTTTGCTCGGCCGCCTTTTGTTCAGCTGCCCGCTTCTCTTCCGCAGCTTTCTTGTCCGGGTCAACGCTCTCCTTTGGCGGTATCTTCAGCATCTGGCCAGCCTGAAGCTGCTGTCCTTGCAGTTCAGGATTGGCTTCAATAATCTGCTCTACAGTAACGCCATACTCTTTTGCGATGCCATAGAGTGTTTGACCAGGCTCAACCTTTATATAATGTACGCGAGATTTGGGAGCCACAACCGAACCAGCCTTTGCTGACACAGCTGCAACGCTGTACTCATTCTTTGGCAGCCAGACGGTGTCGCCAACCTTCATCAAGTGTATGTCGGTCTTTATGACCGCATCATAATATTTAAGACCGTACGCACGCGCGATAGAAAAAAGTGTCTGTCCTTGTTCTACAATATGGACATAGTACTCCTTATTATTGATACGTTGCGTCTGAGCCGATATCTTTATCGACCCCTGAGCAACAACAGTACCCAATAAACAGAGCATAACCACAAAAAGCAATCGTCTCATATTGTTCACGTTAGTATGTTTTTAAATTACTCCCATTCAATGGTTGCAGGAGGCTTGGAGCTGATATCATACACAACGCGGTTCACACCACGTACCTTGTTGATAATCTCATTGGAGATCTTTGCCATGAAATCGTATGGCAGATGCGACCAGTCGGCAGTCATACCGTCAACCGACTCTACAGCACGTAATGCAACAACACTTTCGTATGTTCTTTCGTCACCCATTACGCCTACCGACTGAACGGGGAGCAACATGGCTCCTGCCTGCCAAACCTTGTCGTATAGGTCGTTGTCACGTAAACCCTGGATAAAGATATCGTCAACTTCCTGCAAGATGCGAACCTTCTCAGGTGTCACATCGCTAAGGATTCGGATTGCCAAACCGGGACCAGGGAAAGGATGACGTCCAATCAGTTCTTGTTTGATACCCAACTGCTTGCCGACACGACGCACCTCGTCTTTGAAAAGGCTGCGGAGCGGCTCTACAAGCTTGAGTTTCATATAGTCGGGCAGACCACCCACATTGTGGTGCGACTTGATTGTCTGCGATGGACCTTTGACAGAGCTTGACTCTATGACGTCAGGATATATCGTTCCCTGTGCCAACCATTTGGCATCGACAACCTCTTTCGAAGCATCATCGAAGACATCAATGAAGGTCTTACCGATACCCTTGCGTTTCTTCTCGGGGTCTGTAACGCCTGCAAGAACGCTATAGAAACGCTCCTTGGCATCAACTCCGCGCACATTGAGACCCATGTCTTTATAAGAATCCAAGACATTCTGAAACTCGTTCTTGCGGAGGAGTCCGTTATCGACAAAAATACAATGCAGATTGTGTCCGATGGCACGATTGAGGAGAACTGCGGCAACAGTGGAATCAACACCGCCTGAAAGACCAAGTATGACTTTGTCGTCGCCTACCTGCTCACGTATCTGACGAACAGTCATGTCGATAAATGACTCTGGCGTCCAGCTCTGGTCACAATGACAGATATCGACCACGAAGTTGCGCAGAAGCGTGAGACCATCAACGGAGTGATGCACCTCTGGATGGAACTGGATAGCGTAGGTCTGCTCACCTTCTATCTGATATCCAGCATATTTGACATTGTCTGTAGAGCAGATGCAGCGATAACCTTCGGGAACACTCTGGATGGTGTCACCATGACTCATCCATACCTGTGAACCCATGGGGATGCCCTTGAGCAGAGGCGAGCTATTGTCTACAAACTGAAGGTTGGCACGTCCATACTCTCTGGTCTTCGACTGCTCGACAGAACCACCGCCCCATTTGGCGAGGTACTGAGCGCCATAGCATACAGCAAGAAGCGGTAGACGACCCTTGATGCCAGTCATATCTGGCACGGGAGCATCGGCTGCATTGCAAGAATAGGGACTACCTGAAAAAATCACACCCTTGACATCGGAAGTGAGTGCCGGAATCTTGTTGTAAGGATGTATTTCACAGTAAATATTGAGCTCGCGAACTTTGCGAGCAATCAACTGAGTGTATTGAGAACCAAAGTCTAAGACAATTATTGTGTCCATTATAATGTATTAAAAGAAAGAACAAAAGTACGAAATAAATTCTAATCGGCAAATTTTATTTTTCTGAATACATTATCTCAACACTGCCGCACTTCCCACTACAGTACCAAATTTTTTTACAATAAATTTTGCTTCTCTTCGTTATGTGGTTGTTATATCAAGAAAAATTAGTATTTTTGCACCCCATGAAAAAGTCTTTACATATTATCGTAATACTCCTTGCTATCAGCATCTTATCTAGTTGTAGCGGCTATGAAAAGACGCTCAAAAGCACCGATTATGATGCTAAATTTGATGCTGCAATGAAATATTATAACGAGGAGCGATGGAGTCGCGCGCGACAACTATTTGAAAATCTCGCCATGTACTATAGAGGGTCGGAGCACTCTGAGGACATCGCATGGTACTACGGAATGTCGTTGCTGAAATCAACCTATTACTACTCGGCAGCATACCAATTCAAGACCTTTGCCAAAAGATACCCTTACTCTAATCGTGCTCAAGATGCCGCTTTCCTCTCGGCATACTGCAAATACATGGATTCTCCATCTCATACGCTCGACCAAACCTCTACTAAAGAGGCTATTGCCGAACTGGAGCAATTCACCGACCGCTACCCTTCGAGCCCTCATATCCCTGAAGCTAACGCTTATCTCGACGAACTGCGAAACAAACTGATGCAGAAGGATTTCGAAATCGCAATCGGTTATTACAATACTGAATCTTATCGCGCTGCCGTTGTGGCTCTTACTAACTTCCTGAACCTCTATCCCGATTCGCCTAACAGGGAAGAGGCTATGTATACCATCATCAAGGCCGGATTCGAATATGCAATCAATAGCCGTGAGGACAAGATGAAAGAGCGTCTGCAACAAGTGGTTAACAACTTCGACAAATTCGCCGCAACTTTCAACAATTCGAAATATATGAGTGATTGCCAGAACATCTACAACAGATGCAAAGCAGAACTGGCTAAACTAAATTGACAGACCTTAAGAGTATTGGTTATTTGACAAACAATTGACAGAAAAACAGATTAATTGATCATCATAAAATGGAAAAAAAGAACCGTCCTACAAACACCACCATCACCCGCGACACCGCACAATTCAGCGAGGGTACTAACAATATCTACGAGACCGTCGCCATCCTCTCGAAACGCGCCAACCAGATTGCCAGCGACATGAAACGTGAACTTCACAAAAAAATCGAGGAGTTCTCGTCGGGAATCGACACTATGGAAGACGTATACGAGAACCGCGAACAAATCGAGGTGGTTCGCCACTACGAGCAGATGCCCAAGCCTACTCTCCAGGCCACACAGGAATACCTCGACGGCGAGATTTACTTCCGCAATCCTGCCAAAGAGGACCAGAACATGCAGCGCCTCGAGGCAATGGAAAACCAGACTATTGCCGAAGGAGAAAAATAATCACAAACCCTCCATATCATGGCTAACTCATTGAAGGGTAAGCATATCATCGTTGGTATCAGCGGTGGTATTGCTGCATATAAGGCACCCATGCTCGTGCGCCTTCTTGTCAAGGCTGGCGCTGAAGTCCGTTGCGCTGTAACGGAACATGCACTGCAATTCGTTACGGAGCTGACACTCGAAACTGTATCTGGCAATCAGGTATATACCGAGCTTTTCGACCATCGCAATCCCCACTCTACCGAACATATATCTCTCAAGGAATGGGGCGACATCATGGTTGTGGCTCCCGCTACGGCTAACATTATCGGGAAAATGGCAAACGGCATCGGCGACGACGCCTTGTCAACCTTGCTGCTGTCGTTCCGCAAAAAACTCTTTGTTTGCCCTGCAATGAACACTCAGATGTTGGAAAGCCCTGCTTACCAACGCAATGCCGCCACTCTTCGCCAAGATGGGGCCATCTTCATCAACAGCACATGCGGTGAGTTGGCTTGTGGAACTGTAGGCGACGGCCGCATGGCTGAACCTGAGGATATTGTGGAGCTTATTGAGCGAAGCGTTGATTCCGAAAATGACTTCGCCGGCAAACGTGTTCTTATAACAGCCGGACCCACATACGAGAAAATTGATTCTGTACGTTTTATAGGCAACTTCTCTTCGGGCAAAATGGGGTTCGCAATAGCTGAAGAACTTGCCACGCGAGGTGCAGAGGTTATCCTTGTTGCAGGACCTACCCATCTCAAAACCAATTCCCCACGCATCCACCGTATCGACATCACTTCGGCACGCGAAATGTATAACGCTGCCACCGAGAATTTCTCTTCGTGCGACGCTGCCATTCTCTCTGCCGCCGTTGCCGACTTCCGTCCCGAGCATGAAGCCGACCACAAAATCAAGAAGCAGAACGACTCTGACGGCATGGTCATCAATCTTGTGCAAAACCCTGATATTCTTGCCACTTTAGGTTCAATGAAACGCGATGGACAATGCCTCGTGGGCTTTGCATTAGAAACCGACAACGAACTCGATAACGCAAAAAAGAAACTCGCAAAAAAGAACCTCGACTTCATCGTCCTCAACTCTCTTCATGACCAGGGTGCCGGTTTTGGCCACGACACCAACAAAGTGACCATCATCGACCGCGATGGTTCAATAATCTTCGGAGACCTCAAATCGAAGCAGGCAGTAGCCACAGACATTGCCAACCACCTTGCCTCAATAATATGAAAACGACAAAATCCATTCTCCTAGCGACTGCCATCATAGCGCTGACTATCATTACTTTTGTTGGTGCAACAGACAAGAATGCTGCCTCTCCCGAGCCTTTTCCTAAAATACCAGTTGAGGCTCGACAAATAGCCATCTACAGTCCCAAAATACCCGAATCAATGGACTTCTGTGGCGAGAATGTGCCATTGGACAAGTACTATGTGCGTGAGTCTCTCGACAGAGAGATGATTGCCAACACTTTCGGTCACACAAGCACTGTTCTATATTTCAAACGTGCTCACCGCTATTTCCCTATCATTGAGCCTATTCTGAAAAAGAATGGCGTTCCCGACGACTTCAAATACCTATGTGTCATCGAGAGCGGCCTCACCAACGCCACTTCTCCTGCTAAAGCTCAGGGATTCTGGCAGTTCATAAAAGCTACAGGTCAAAAATACGGACTTGAAATCAGCGACGAAATCGATATGCGCAACAACCTTGAGGCGGCTACTGAAGCTGCCTGCCAGTTCCTCAAAGTGCTACGCCGCGACCTCGGAAGCTGGACAGCTGCGGCTGCGGCATACAACTGCGGCGCTGCAGGCTTGTCCAATAATTTTGAAAAACAAAGCATTGCCTCTTATTATGACACTCGCCTCAACAGCGAGACTAGCCGTTATATCTACCGCATACTGGCTGTGAAACAAATCATGCAACATCCTCAGGACTACGGCTTTTATCTCCGTCCCATCGACCTATACCCTACCATTCCTACCCGCACCTCAACCCTCAGCGGCCACAATGTCGACATCTATGCCTTCGCCAAGGAAAACGGTTGCAGTTACAAGCTCTTCCGCGAACTAAATCCTTGGATTACAACGGAGAAACTTATCAACAAGGCTGGCAAGAGCTATACCGTAAAGCTTCCTACCGCTGATGCCCTGAGCCTCCGCAAACTCCGCACCGACCGCGATAAGGGTACGAACTTCATAACCAAAATGTAATCTTTCCTCCGCCTAACGACGGAACAAATCCATAAGCTTGTGCCTCTCACCAGGCAAGGAGAACAATAACAATGCAGAAACTCGAAATCCTAGGCGCCCGCGAACACAACCTCCAAAACGTTGACTTAGATATCCCCCGCAACCAACTTGTAGTCTTCACTGGCCTCAGTGGCAGCGGCAAGTCTTCATTGGCCTTCGACACCATCTATGCCGAAGGTCAACGTCGCTATATGGAGACCTTCTCGGCCTATGCCCGCCACTTCATCGGCAACATGGAACGTCCTGACGTTGACTGCATTAATGGTCTCTCTCCCGTTATCAGCATCGAGCAGAAGACCACAAACAAAAACCCTCGCTCTACAGTAGGAACAGTCACCGAGATTTACGATTTCGTCCGTCTTCTTTATGCCCGTGTGGCGGATGCCTACTCGCACGTCAGCGGCAAGAAAATGATCCGCTACTCCGAAAGCCAGATTCTCGAAATCATTCGTTCCGAATTCGAATCGAAGGATATCATCATCCTTGCCCCTCTCGTCCGCAGCCGCAAAGGCCACTATCGTGAACTGTTCCAGCAAGTTGCGAAGAAAGGTTTTGTCCGCGTTCGTGTGGATGGCGAAATCAAGGAACTGACCTACAATATGCAGGTCGACCGCTACAAAACCCACGACATTGAATTGGTCATTGACCGCGTAAAGGTCAACGACAGAAGCATACGCCGACTCGAAGAAGCCATAAAAATGGCTTTCCGACACGGTAAAGGTATGCTTATGATCCTTGAGAACGTGGTCACCAATCCCCTTCTCGACCCCACGGGTACCAAGTCTCCTCATCCCAAGCCGCGATATTTCAGCCGCCTGCTGATGGATCCCGAAACCGGTATCTCTTATCCCGAACCCGAACCTAACACTTTCTCTTTCAACTCGCCATACGGAGCCTGCCCCAGATGTAACGGCCTTGGTGAGGTCTCCGAAATCGACCTTAACAAGATTATCCCCAATCCGAAAAAGAGCATCCGCGACGGCGGTCTTGATGTCTTGGGCAAATATTCGCCCACCAACTACCTCTACCGCCAACTTGAGAACCTCGGTCGCCGTTATGGTTTCACCGTCGACGACCCTCTAGATAGCCTCTCGGAGGATGCCATGAACGCCATCCTTTACGGCACTAGCGACTACCTCGGACTGAACAATAGCGAGGAGAGTGGCTATAACAGCGGATTCCCTGGCATCGCCAACTATATAGCCGAGATGTCGGCCGACGAGCAACCTGCCTCGCTCCAGAAATGGGCCGCAAGCTTCATGAACACAGTACCTTGCCCCTCCTGTCACGGTCATCGACTCAAAGTGGAGTCGCTTGCTTTCCTCCTCGATGGCAAAAACATTGGCGAAGTGGCAGAGATGAACCTGACAGAATTCTACGAGTGGGCTTCAAAACTTGAGGATAAACTCGACAGCAACAAGCGTGAAGTGGCTCACGAAATACTCCGTGAAATAACTACGCGAACCAAATTCCTTATTGATGTCGGCGTTGGCTACTTGTCGCTGAACCGCAGTTCTAAAAGTCTTAGTGGTGGCGAAAGCCAGCGCATCCGTCTGGCAACACAGATTGGTGCCCAGCTTGTCAACGTGCTATATATCCTTGACGAGCCATCCATCGGTCTCCACCAGCGTGACAACCGCAAACTCATCAATGCTCTAAAAGAACTTCGCGACCTGGGCAACTCTGTCATAGTGGTCGAACATGACCGCGACATGATTCTGAGCGCTGACTTTGTGGTTGACATCGGACCTGGAGCTGGTGTCCGAGGTGGCAAGATTGTCGCCGCAGGTCCTCTCGACAAGTTCCTAAAACACAAGACCGTAACTTGCGACTACCTTAACCGCATCCGCGACATCGTCATTCCCGAGCGACGCAGTGTCAAAAAACGGAATCATATCATCCTCAAAGGTGCCACCGGCAACAACCTCAAGAATGCCACTCTCGATATCCCGCTGGGTCTTTTCGTCTGTGTCACTGGCGTGAGCGGCAGCGGCAAATCGTCTCTCATCAACGAGACTCTGCATCCCATTCTGAATCAGCACTTCTACCATTCTCAGAAACGCCCTCTCCCATATAGCAGCATTAGCGGCATCGAATTTATTGACAAGGTCATCGAAATCGACCAAGCTCCCATCGGACGCACACCACGCTCTAACCCAGCAACATACATCGGAGTCTTCGACGAGATTCGACAACTGTTTGCCCAGCTCCCCAGTGCCAAGATTAGAGGTTATAAGCCTGGACGCTTCTCATTCAATGTCAGCGGTGGACGATGCGATACCTGCAAGGGTGCCGGTGTTCGAACCATTGAGATGAACTTCCTGCCCGACGTCTACATCAACTGCGAGGTATGCAACGGCAAACGTTACAACCGCGAAACTCTGGAAATCCGCTACCGAGGCAAATCCATCTCGGACATTCTCGATATGACTATCAACGAGGCTGTAGAATTCTTCGAACCTTATCCCAAAATCGCTCGCAAACTGCAGGCTGTCAAGGATGTGGGACTCGGATACATAACCCTCGGACAGTCATCCACAACCTTAAGCGGCGGCGAAGCTCAGCGTATCAAACTGGCTACCGAACTGGCTAAGGCCGACACAGGCAACACGCTCTACATCCTAGATGAACCAACTACAGGACTCCACTTCGAGGACATCCGTGTCCTCCTCGAAGTACTGCAAAAGCTTGTAGACAAAGGCAATACCGTACTGGTCATCGAACACAACATGGATGTCATCAAGGTTGCCGACTGGATTATCGACATCGGACCTGACGGAGGCATCCGCGGCGGTGAGGTGGTATTCAACGGCACTCCCGAAGAGCTTGCACAACATCCCGAGAACTACACCGGACAATATCTTGCCGAGGAACTCTCCGCCTGCAAAAAATAAACTCTTCTGAAAATGAACCCAATATTCACCATTATCTATCTTCTCGTTGTCCCTTTCATCGTCGTCCGCCTCTCAAAACGATGGACCTGGATTGACAAAGTGAGTCCCATGACGGTTCTCTACATCATCGGTCTCGCTGTCGCCAACCTCATCCCCGAGAACAATGGCATTCTCAATGTGGACACCGACACAAACACTCTTTTCAGCAACATCGCCGTCCCCCTTGCCATCCCTCTGATGCTCATGGGATGCGACATGAGTTCTTGGCATATCGGCAAAGCCCTCAAGGTGTTTCTCTCGGGACTGACATCCGTCCTGATTGTCACCATTGCCGGCTTCTTCATCTTCCTGCCTTCCGACCATACGCCCGACACCTACAAAGGTTTCGCCCAGGTATGTGCCGTCGCTACAGGCATTTACACTGGCGGCATTCCCAACATGGGTGCCATCAAACAGGCCGTCGGCATGCCTCATCAGACATACCTCTACATCACTAGCTACGACCTCATCGTCACGGGTCTCTATCTTGTCTTCGTCATCTTCTTCGGAAAAACTGTCTTCCGCAAACTCCTTCCAAACAAAGACCTCAAAGAGCATATTACCCACAATAGTACTGAAAATCAAGACAATCACGAAAAACAAGAAAAGCCGAACCCCTTCCGCCCTCCACTCTTGCGCACCACACTGATGGCCATTGGGCTGACGGTTCTCATTGCTGCCATCTCATACGTTGCTGCCCTCCTCACCTCCAAAGATGGAAGCCCCAACATGACAGTGCTTATCTTGCTGCTTACCTCACTCGCCATAGGAGCCTCTTTCCTGCCCCCGATGAAAAAACAGCAGCATTCCTTCGACCTCGGACTCTACTGCGTCTATGTCTTCTGCCTCGCCATCGCCACAGCCTGCGACGTGCGCGAGATGGACATTGCCGGAAGTCTCCCGATACTTTATTACCTTGGATTCATCATCTTAGGCTCACTTATCCTTCAATTTTTGTTTGCCAAACTGCTCAAAATCGATGGCGATTCGGTGATGGTTTGCAGCGTTGCTCTTATCAACTCACCCCCATTCGTTCCCCTCGCCGCTGCCCTGCTCAACAACCGCAACATAGTTGTCCTCGGCATAACCGTAGGCCTACTTGGCTACATGCTAGGCAACTACCTCGGCATAGGCATCTACCATCTGCTGCTGGCACTAGGATAATTCACCATCATATTTCATCACTCGTGCCTTAACCTCCTCAGGGATAACGGCACTGGAATGTGTCGAACGGCTATAGCCAGACATGACAGTGCTGCATGTAGCACAAGGTTCACCCGTATCGGTATTGATAATCTGCTGCTTTACACGCAGACTTTTGTGACCCCAGTTAGCCACCTGGGTGGTCACAGCTATATTATCCTGCCAGCGTATCTGGCTATGGAAATCGACTTCGATATGGACAATGATGACGCAAAAGTCGCCCTCATCGGGTCTTACCGGCAATCCAGCCTCTGCAAAATATGTTGACTTGCCGAGGTCAAAAAACTCCATAATGACAGCATTGTTGATATGCCCCATCATGTCGATATCATTAAATCGTAATTGTAAAGGAAGAGTATGCATATAATATTGTATTACTTGAAACCTGAAACTTGAAACGGCCGAAGGCCACTTGAAACCTGAAACCTGAAACCTGAAACCTGAAACGGCCGAAGGCCACTTGAAACCTGAAACGGCCGAAGGCCACTTGAAACCTGAAACC
>CADBOG010000148.1 GCA_902796265.1 uncultured Bacteroidota bacterium | reverse complement strand
TTGTCCTCTTTAACTCCTTTTTTTACTTCCTCTTTAACTCCCTTTTATTTTTCACTTATCGTTACTCCTTATTTTTTAATCGTTACTGAAACGCCCCGTGATTTGCACAATTATAGAATGAATACATTATATATGTCACAAAGGATAGAAATGTCACAAAGGATAGAATCGGACATACGATTAGGGCTTAAAGAACAGGCAGCTGTCGCCATAGCTGAGGAAACGGAAATCGTGGTCGAGGGCATAACGGTAGCATTCTTTCCAATCGTCGCCTATCAGGGCTGAAACCAGTAACAACAGCGTGCTTTTGGGCTGATGGAAGTTGGTTATCAGACCATCGATGACGTTGTATCTGTAACCGGGTGCTATCAGCAGTTGTGTGTCTCCCATCAGTTCATCAATGTCGTTCTTGTCCATCCATCTCAGCACATTGCTGTATGATTGCTCCACGCTTATCTGTTTGTCGGCATTCTTGTAGGGTTCCCATTGCAATATGTGCATCTCTTCGATGTCGGCATTGCTTTCCAACTGCACTCCGAACCAAAAAACCGATTCGAGGGTGCGTACCGTTGTGGTTCCGACAGCGATGATGGGATTGCTCGTTGGCGTGTTGGCTTGATTGGTAGAGCTCGAATAGTGGTGTTTGCGAATCTGTTCCAGTAGTCGGACAATATTTTGGCGGCTGATTTGTACCTTTTCGACATGCATCTCATGCTCGCCTATCGTGTCGGTCGAAACGGGTTTGAAGGTTCCTGCCCCTACGTGAAGGGTGATGAATTCCGTCGAGATGCCTTTCTCCCTTAGTGCATCCAGCACATTGTCGGTGAAATGCAATCCTGCAGTGGGAGCTGCTACAGAGCCCTCGGGTTTGGCATATACCGTCTGATAGCGTTCCTTGTCGCTCTCTTCAGCATCGCGATGCAGGTAGGGTGGGAGAGGAATAACACCTGCATGTTCAATGACTTCGGCAAAGCTCATGCCTCCATCCCATTCAAAGTCCACTATCCATGCGTTGCCCACAGCTTCACTGCGATTGGCTGTAATTGTGTATTGGGTATCGAGAATTGAGAACTGCGAATGGAGGGGTCCCTCTTTCCATTTCTTATTGTTGCCTATGAAGCAAAGCCACGAGCAATGCTGACGCTCCTCGAAAGCTTGAGCCACAGGCTGGTTATAAGGTTCGAGACAGAAGATCTCGATGAGGGCACCGGCAGTGCCGTTAGCACTCGACGCTTTGCGGAAGAATAGTCGCGCATGGATGACCTTGGTGTTGTTGAACACCAGCATGGCATCGGAGGGCAACAACTCGGGCAGGTGGAAAAATTGCGATTCAGATATTTCTCTGCCATTGTATATCAGCAGTTTCGACTGGTCGCGTTGTGAGAGTGGAAATTTGGCAATACGCTCGTTGGGTAGCGGGTAGTCGTATTCGGCAATGGCTATATTGCGTGGGTTATTCTGCATGTTGCTGTTTGCGGGTGATGATAGAGAAGATGATATACCAAAGAATTATGAGTGATATCGCGCACCATTGGCGAGTCAGGATTATGATTAGGGCGCAGCCAATAAGGAAGATGTACTGTATGAAGTTGGTGTGCCACGAGAGGTCTTTGAAGTTGAATTTGAGCGAGAACATGGGAAGCTCGCTAACCATGAGGATGTTCGTTATAAGTGAGATGACGATGAGTATTATTGTATTAGCATTATTAAGTGACAAAGCATCGGAACCACACAAGGCAAGGCCAACCCATATTAGGGCATTGGCAGGGACGGGAAGGCCGAGGAAGCTGTGGCTCTGCCTTGTGTCGAGGTTGAACTTCGCAAGTCGGTAGGCTGCAAAAAGTGGCATCAGGAGTGCTATGTAGGAGAGCCAGCGACTGATGGGGTTGTCCCACAGAAGTGCCATGAGTATGAAACCAGGAGCCACTCCGCTGGTGACAAGGTCGGCAAGAGAGTCGAGCTCTTTGCCTAGAGGCGATGCCACATTGAGCAGTCGTGCTGCCATTCCGTCGAAGAAGTCGAGGAAGATTCCTAGGCAGATGAAGAGGGCGGCAAGGTTAAGATGACCCACAGCGGCGAAAAGGCTAGCAAGCACACCGCACAGCAGATTGCCTAGAGTTATGAGATTGGGGATTTGCTTTTTCATTTCTGGCTATTTAAAAGATATTTAAAAAAGGATGTGCTTAGACATCCTTTATTTTATTTAACTAGTCATTCTGAACACTAAGGATTAACTAGTTGTTCCTTGATTATCGGGTTTATCTATTCTTACCAGAGCTTTATTATCAGTTTGAATTCTTCGTCGTCCCAGTAGGCTTTGAATTCCACATCTACAGCGGCACGCTCTTTGTAGTTGTATTCCTCGTCGCAGGCCAGCTTAAGGTTTTTAAGGCAGTTGACCTTGTCTCCAAGACGGGCATAAGCCACAGCACGAAGATAGTTGACGTCGGCATTCTGGTCGAGACAGCAGTCGAGGGTGCGTATGCTGTTGCTTGTCTCTCCGTTCATCAGCTGTGCAAAGGCCAGATTGAAGCTGCAGGAGCTGGTCTTGAGCTGTTTCTGGGCATCTTTGTAGTTGCCCTTCTTGAGGTTGAGGATGGGCAGGTTGGTTTCGGCATCGGTACTTCCCTGACGCTCGGCCTCCTCGAAATAGTATTTGGCGAGGGCATAATCTTTTTGAGCCAAGCAGAGCAAGCCGGTATTGTTAAGCACATCAGGGTTGTGGGGGTTAAGCTGACGAGCCATATTGAGGTAGCGTTCGGCCTCAGCATAGTCGCCCAGATAGAACGAAACGGCACCAGCGTTGTTCCAAGCAGCCCATTCGGAGCTGTGGTTCTCAGTGGCCCACTTGTAGTATTTAAGCTTGGTTTCGTAATTGTAGTTGATATAAGCTGCGTACATCAACTCGTCGAAGGTGAGCTTTGCGGGGTTGAGTGTGGCTTGTTTTGCAAGTTCGGGGTCGGTTTTGCGAGCCTCCGAGTAGTAGAGAGCAATCTGGGCACGACGTAGGTTGGGGAAGATATTTGTGTTGAGCTGGGTATAGGTCTCAGCCATATTCTTAATCATCTGCTCACGCTTGATGAGGTTCTGCTGGGTCTCTACGATATTGACAATGGCATGTTTGTCTTGAATGTCAGACTCCTCAACCATGATGATGAAGTGAACCCAGTCCTCGCCAGCGGCACGAGTAGAAAGGACGATCTGCTTCTGAAGCTCGTATTTGTAGTGGTCGATTTCGTATGAAGGTACTTTCTTGCGGCTTGCCATTGTGTTGAGCACATCGTCAAGGACGCGTTTGATTTGAACAGTGGCCACTTCGGCACGATTCTTGCTGACACCAACATTGTTGGTTTCTTCGCCTTCGGGCGATGCCCAGCCGGTGATGGTGATTTGCTTGGGAAGTCCGTTCTCAAGCATGATGCGACGCAGGTCCTCAAGTTGAGCCTTGGTGTTGAAGATACGGTTCATCTCGAAGTTCCAGTCGAGGGTAGACAGACCGTTGGGGAAATAGATGTCGGCTGTCTCAACTACGCCTTGAGTCTTGTTGTAGTTGATGGGCGAAATAGAGATGTTGCCGCGAATGTTGACCCATGACGAAGTGTTGTTTACACCGTCAGAAATCATAACTGTTGGGAATGTAACTGTCTTGTACTGAATCTCGTCGGCAAACTTGGCCTCGTCGTCGGTAGTCGATGCTGTGTAGGCTACTGGTGCCAGCGTGACGCGTCCTGTCTCCATTCCTGGTTTGAAATCAAGCTCGTCGGTATAGGTGAAACGACCACCATTCTCATAGTTGATTGTGATGCCCTCACCGTTGACGTTCTCACCTTTCAGTGTGATGGGGTTCAGTGGAATAGAGCCACCCTCCCATGTGAATATGGGCTGAATGAATAGAGCAGCTTTCTTGTCGAAATATTTCTCGGGGAATGAGCCTACAAATTTGACCACTACCTTGTCGTCACGTGTCTCTACGGGGTTCGGTGTGGCTTGGTAGCGGACTTTGTTGCTGTTCGATTTCATGCCGGACAAACTGTTGCAGCTGACCAACAATAATGACATCAGGAAGATGTAGAAGATGTTTTTTCTCATTTTATGAGGCTCTTTTATTGTATTAATAATTGTAATAAATACCATATATTGTTGCCTTTCAATCTGTTGTATCAAACTGAGGCAAGAAACATTCAATTTGCAAAGATATGCTTTTTTTTTGAATGATTATCTTTTTAGTTGGTTTAATGTTTAATGTTTGTGGTTTATTGAACGTTTCTTGTTCATAACCAGACAATAAAAGACGTTATTTGTCACTTTTTATAAAACCTTATTTTTGGATGTTTTTGCCTTTTCCGCACATGGTATTGAACGGACAATACTCGCAAGCTTGCTTTTTGGGGGCGGCGACAAAGTCGACAGCGGGATTTAGCAATTCTGAAAGCAACTCTCTGAGAATGCCCTCGAAGCTATCGATATGACTGCTGTCCATCTCTTTCACGTCGTCCCATGTGGCAACGATGAAGTCTGACCCTAATGCCCTCAGCGGGAAGATGCCACTCATGAATGTGCCTTTATATCCGCTGCTGCGACAGTAGAGCCAGGCGTATGTCATCACCTGGAACCATTTGTCCGATGGGTCACGGGGTGAACTGATGGCTTTATTCACCCGTAAATCCTCCTCTTTCACGCCTCCCGACTTGTAGTCGGCTATGCGCAACTGTCCGTCGTAATAGTCAACCCTATCGGTTGTGCCATTGATATTCACGGGATAGTCGACAAATGGCTGTTCTATCTTGATGGGCAGTGTGATAGGCTTGTCATCCGTAAGCACCATCTGAATGGTGTGCCCTTTTTCGAGCTTCTCAATCTCTTTCTCAAGGAATCGTGTCAGTTCCATCTTTGACACTTCGACGTAAAGTCGATTCTTGCCTTCGCTGCTTCGTCCTTTAAGCACATCGTCGTGGAAACTCTTCTCGATGGTTTCGGGCAGGCTGTTTAATGCGTCAACTAGCGTCTGACGTCGTATACGCTTGTCGGCATCACGGCTGTAGATGTCGCATAATATCTTGTGTATGAATGTGCCTATCTCGTTGCTCTCCACCTCTTCTGTCAGCTCCTCCTGCTCCTTTACACCAAGAACGTCACCAAGATAGAACTGCATCGGACAGTTGCGGTAACGGTTAAGGGCACTGGGTGAAAAACCACGTTTTGCCATCTCCTTCAATCGGAGTATGGTGCGATCATCCTTGACAGCTACGTCAACAAAAGCTTTTGTGCTTTGTCCACTGACGACATCAACAGATTTGCTGTCAATCTTGATGTTAGGCATCTTGGAGGCTAACTCGGTGCGCAGCTGTAAGATAAAACGGCTCGGCTCCCCTTTGCCCATACCCTCTGAGTCGGAACTGTAGAGGAGCCATACCTCGTTGGCTCTTTGTATCAGGCGATAGAAATTATAGGCATAGACGGCATCTTTTTCTATATGGGTAGGAAGTCCAAAAGCACGCTTAAGTGTATATGGAATCAGTGAGTTGGATGAACGACCGGCAGGTAGTGTACCCTCGTTAACGGAGAGGATGATGAGACGATCGAAATCAAGGTTGCGGGTCTCGAGTACACCAAGCAGCTGCATCTCCTTGAGCGGCTCGCCATATAGTGCGATTGAGCGCAGCGAAGCAAGTCGCTTGTAAATCCGTATCAGCGTCTCTATGCGGATTATGTAGTTGTATTTCTCTTTGATGTCATTCAAGTAGTTGACGATCTGTAGCAAACAAGCCAAAGCCTCTTGCTCGCGAACCACAGTCGATATGCACTCGCTGGAATTTACAACCTCTACCAAATGCCGCAAGGTGTCTATCACCGAAGGCACTTGGGCATCGCATTCGAAGAGGAACATTATCGTGTTCGTCTCAGGAATAATCTGCGAGAACTGTGCAATCTCATCAGCCGAAACATATATCGCTTTGTCGGCATATAGTTTTTCAGCTACAATCGAGTGAGCGGTATTGGTTTTGAGTAGTCTCGATATGATGTTGTCGCTGAATAGGTTGACAACGTCTGTGTGATAGAATTTGCCATTCTTCTGGTTGGCATATAATGTGAGTATTTTGACAACCATATTGTTGATGCCGCTGATGGGGTAGGGAAGGCCCATTGTGACGTTGATGGCATCGATGGTGTCGGGCAGAGAATTAAGCATCGGCATGAGGAGTTTCTCGTCGGCAAGCACTATGGCGCTGCCACTCCCCCACATCTCTTTCTCGGAACTGCCGATGATAGAGCCAGCCGCTTTAGCCTGAAGAACATTCTCTGGACAGTTGATGATATGTATATGCTTCTCGTTTTCAGAGAAATGGTTGCCGAAGTTGGTGTCTATCTTATGTCGGATGGCGTTTTGGCGTAAGAAGTAGCCTGCTTCCTGGTTGCGGTCGCTGTAATAATAATCGTCACCGTCGCATATTAGTTTCCCGTTGCCATTGGTTTCGAACCATTTGATGATGTTCGATTCGCAAACAGAAAGGGCATTGAAGCCAACGAAATAGACATATTTCTCTTTCAGATGAGGAGCCAATGAATCGATGTTTTCCGATACATGACGATAAGCCATTCCGTTGAAGGCTTCGCCCCTCTCTTTCAGTCGTTTGTGCAGTTCGGTATAGTAATGGAAAAGAGAATTGTAGAACTCTAGGTAACGTTTCTGGAAATCGGTTTGTTTCTTTTCGTCGAGATCCCACTCTCCCAGCTGTTTGAGGTTGTAGAGATTGCCGAGTATTTTGTCGGCAGGGACATTGTAAAGGTCTATCTCTGAAAAGTCGCTAAGCATCATCTCTCCCAACGAGATGAAGTCCTCGAAAGGTTCTGGTTCCTTGACTTTTGCGCAATGGATGTCGTAGAGTTCGAAGAGCAGGAATTCGTGGGGTACAATGCGGAGAGAGCCAAGTTCTTTCACCAGGTCATCGATACCTATGATGCGAGGAAGGAAGAATGGCTTGTCTCCCAGCTTCAATAATTCGCGCTGAAGGAAGAGACCGGCACGACGGTTGTTGAATACCACTAAGACATCAGCAAGTGAATCGGGGTGGCTGCTGAATATTTGTGAGGCTACTGAGGAAAGGAAGGTCATGGAATGGATGTTAGGTTGCTTGAATGCTTTTGTAAAGCAATGTTTGAGATTGCCTTGATTGTGTGCTTTATGACGAAGAAAAAAACTAAAAAAAGAAAAAAAAATTGTCCGTTTTGTAAAAAAACATTAATTTTGCATTTCATTCTATACTGTTCCAAAATAAACGAATTGGACGGATATGGGTGTATTACAAATTGTTATGCAAAATTATATTTATAATAGTTAATAAAATTCCACGAAATGCAAACCAAATTTAGACTTCTTTTGCCGTTAGTTGGCATACTCTTGATGACCGTTTCGTGTCGCCAACAGCGTGACATCGCTTACGTCAATGATGCGGCGAGAGACTCGGCAATGGCTATCGAAGGCGAGTTCTCCAAAGGCATCCAGGCCAACGACATTCTTTACATATATGTGGAGAGCCAGACATCACAGGCTACGGTTCCTTTCAACCAGGAAACCAACAAGGTGGCTGTACACAATGGTACTGTAATGAATCCTGGAAGCGGTGCTGTGTCGGGATATCTCGTCAATCAGGATGGTGATATCACATTCCCCGTTCTGGGCAAAATCAGAGTTTTGGGTTTGACTCATTCAGAGTTGGCTCGTACCATAGAGCAGAGATTGAAGGAAGAGGGTCATGTGCTTGATCCTGTTGTCACTGTCAAACTGATGAACTTCAGGGTTTGTGTTTTGGGTGATGTGGCTCGTCCGGGGCAGCTGATTGTCCAGGGTGAGCGTCTTACTATTTTCGAGGCTCTGAGTATGGTGGGTGACCTGCAGATCTCTGGTCAAAGAGAGAATGTCACGGTTATCCGTGAAGAGAATGGCCGCCGCATCATAGGTACCATTAACCTGGCATCGAAGGAAGTCTTCTCATCGCCCTATTATTACCTGCATCAGAATGATGTGGTTTATGTGGAGCCCAATATGCGCAAGAAACGCAATGCCGACCGCGACCCGATGATTATGACCTACATCTCGGCTGGCCTTTCGGTCGTCTCGACACTCTCGTCGATGTACTACTACTATATCCTTTCGAAGTACTACAACAACCGTTAGTAACACTCTTGGGGTAATTGCCAACTGTATTTTTCGAATTTTACCTTTATAACCAATAAACATCTCCATTGATGGAAAATAATCAGTCATACAACCAACAGCAGAATGGCGTTCAGGAAAATGAAAATGCCATCTCTATCAAGGATCTAATCTTTATTGTCCTCAACAACTGGTACTGGTTTGTTATTTCGGCCGTCATTTGCTTGGTGATAAGCGCTTTCATCTACAAGTCGAAACCAAAGGCTTTCACTAGCAATTCAACAATCTTGTTGCGTGACGACAATAATGGCAAGGGCATGAAGAGCCAAAGCATGGATGCCATATTTGCCAATATGGGATTCAACAACAGTTCTCTCTCGTTGGAAAACGAGATTTATATCATCAAATCAACGCCATTGCTGATGAAGACCGCTGAGCGTCTGGGAATGAACAGCTGGTGCAACAGAAATGCGTTGTTCCACAAAGTGTCCTATTATAAGGATGCTCCTATGCGTCTCACTGTGTACAACCAGCAGGTTGACAGTGTGATGCTGGCACTGAGCATGGAGGTGACACCCTTGGACAATAACAATTTCAACTATAAGCTGACCTCTATCAATGGCCATAAGATAAAAGGTGAGAAGAAGAAGGCTGTATTCAATCAGATTGTCAACGTCAATGAGTATGTGGGCTTCTCAATAGACAAGCAGGAATCCTTTGGCAACAAGGATATTAATATTACCTTTAATATGGGTTACACTCCTGCTTACCTTATTGCAAGAAGCATGAAGGGTCGTCTGAATGTCTCTCGTGTCGACAAGCAGGCTTCTATTCTCTCTATCAGCTATACCGATGCCAATTCAATCCGTACGCAGGAGGTCATTGATACTTTGATTGCTGTTTATAACGAGGATGTCATCAACGACAAGAATCTTGTGGCTCAGAAGACTGAGAAGTTTATCGATGACCGTATCTCGCTCATATCCGGTGAGCTGAATATTGTTGACTCTCAGGTTGAGGCTCTCCAGAAAGGTGCAAAGGTTACCGATATCCAGTCGGCAGGCGGTACTCTGCTCCAGTCGGGTATGCGTTATGCTGACGAGGTGGCACAGCTTGAAGTAGAGCTGGCAGCTGTGAGAATGGTTCAGGAGCATGTTTCAAATCCTCAGAACAACAACGACCTTATTCCTTCTCTTATAATCTCTGATGCTGGTGTCGCTAATCTTATCAATGTCTACAACAGCCAGCTGTTGAGCTACCAGCGACTGGTGCAGGGTGCCGGTCCCAGCAACCCCACTGTACAGAGCAGTGCCAATGAGTTGCAGAAGACCAGAGAGGCTATCGTGGCTTCTATACGCAACCTTATCAACTCCCTGAATGTGAAACTCAGCGGCGCCCGTCGTCAAGAGCAGGCTTCCCAGAAGCGTATCAGCGATATGCCTACCCAGGCAAAAGAGGCCAACAGTGTGCTGCGTCAGCAGAAAATCAAGGAAGAGCTTTACCTCTACCTCTTGAGCAAACGCGAAGAGAATGCTTTGGCTTTGGCTTCTACCATTGCTAACGCCAAGGTTGTTGAGAGTGCAATGCAGGTGAAGACTGCTCCTAGTCTGATGATGTTTGGCTTGGTCGGCATCGTGCTGGGTCTTGCAATTCCTGCTCTCATCATGTTCTGCATCTCCTTCTTCAATACTAAACTGCGTGGCAAACCTGATGTGGAGAAAGCTCTTAGCATCCCGGTGCTTGGTGAGATTCCTTCCAAACCCGAGAGCCGCCAGAAAGACGAAGTCCTGGTTACTGCCAACGGTACCGATACCGTCACAGAGGCATTCCGAATCCTGCATTCCAACATTCCTTTCTTCCTCAACGGTGAGGACAACAAGGTGCTGCAGACTGTCTCGACACAGCCTGGTGAAGGTAAGTCGTTTGTCTCCATCAACCTTGCCCTTTCGTTGGCATACACCGGCAAGAAGACCTGCTTGGTTGACCTCGACCTTCGTAAGCGCAGTACTTCTAAGACCATCGACCGTCACAACCGTATGGGTATCATCCATTACCTGCTCGGCAAAGAGGAGAACATTGAGAACATCATCACCAAGAGCGAGACTTCGGAGAACCTCGACTACATCGTCTGCGAGAAGACACCGCCTAACGCTACCCAGCTGCTTATGAACGGCAAGTTCGAGAAACTGGTTGAATATCTGAAAGAACGTTACGACTATGTCATCCTCGACTCCACTCCGGCTCAGATTGTTGCTGACTCTGCTATCGTCAACCGTTATGCAGACCTCACTATGTACATTATGCGTGTAGGTGTCCTCAGCAAAGCTGCATTCCCGTTTGTTCAGGAACTCTGCGACAAGCAGAAATTCAAAAATATGGCTATCATCCTTACTGATACTCCTGTCATCAAGAAACGTTACGGTGGCTATGGCTATGGTTACGGCTACGGCTATGGTTACGGCTATGGCTATGGTTATGGCTATGGTTATGGCTACGGTTACGGCTATGGTACCGCCTATGGCGAGGATCATGATAAGGGTGAAAAAGATTCAGAATCGGAGTCATAATTATATAATTAATGATTAAGGTGAACTGTGACAAAAGAGCGCAAAATCTCTTTTGTCACAGTTTGCAACATAAAAACCAAATATAGATTGTGAAAGGTATAGTTTTAGCAGGAGGGTCGGGAACGAGGCTCTACCCTATTACCAAAGGGGTCAGCAAACAACTGTTGCCTATCTATGACAAACCGATGGTGTATTACCCCATTTCGGCTCTGATGCTGGCAGGCATTCGTGACATCCTCATTATCTCGACACCGTCCGACTTGCCAGCGTTCCGCAGATTGCTGGGCGATGGCTCTGACTTCGGAGTGCGTTTCGAATATGCTGAACAACCTTCACCTGATGGATTGGCACAAGCTTTTCTTATTGGTGAGAAATTTATCGGTGACGACACCGTATGTCTGGTTTTGGGCGATAATATCTTTCAGGGCAATGGTTTCGTAAGGCTGCTGCGTCAGGCGGTGCACGATACCGAGGAGGGGAAGGCAACAGTGTTTGGCTATTGGGTTGCCGACCCACAACGCTATGGCGTGGCCGAGTTTGATAAGGATGGCAATGTGTTGAGCATTGAGGAAAAGCCGGCAGAACCAAAGTCCAACTATGCTGTCGTGGGACTCTATTTCTATCCTAATAAGGTTATAGAGGTAGCTAAGAGCATCAAGCCTTCGGCACGAGGCGAGTTGGAAATCACCAGCGTGAATCAGGCTTTCCTTAACGACGGAGAACTCAAGGTGCAGCTGCTGGGTAGAGGCTTTGCTTGGCTCGATACTGGCACCCACGACTCGCTCTCTGAGGCTTCCACCTTCATTGAGGTTATTGAGAAACGTCAAGGTCTTAAGATTGCATGTCTTGAAAGCATCGCCTACGAAAAAGGTTGGATAACTGACGATGACCTGCGTCGCATTGCCACCCCCATGGCTAAAAATCAGTATGGGCAGTATCTGCTCTCTTTGATAAAAAAATAGGAATCTATAATCAAATAACTTACCCATTAACTCAAATAACATCTTAACTCTTGGAAATAATAAAAACTGAAATATCTGGCGTTCTAATCGTAGAACCCACTGTCTACGGAGATGCTCGCGGCTACTTTTTCGAAAGCTTCAATGAACGCGAGTTTCGTGAGAAATCCGGATTCAAAGTCCACTTTGTGCAGGACAATGAGTCGCTCTCTTCTTATGGTGTCGTCCGTGGACTTCACTTCCAGCGTTCGCCTCACGCTCAAAGTAAGCTGGTGCGTGTGATTCGAGGCGAAGTGCTTGACGTCGCTGTCGACATACGCCCCAACTCGCCTACCTTTGGCAAGCATGTTGCTGTTCGTCTCAGTGCCGAGAATCATCGCCAGTTCTTTA
The DNA here is from genome assembly GCA_902796265.1 of uncultured Bacteroidota bacterium. Classification (GTDB taxonomy): domain Bacteria; phylum Bacteroidota; class Bacteroidia; order Bacteroidales; family P3; genus Colimorpha. Next base: position 5,159 of record CADBOG010000148.1, on the reverse strand, counting down.
TACCCAAAGGATTTGCCCATGGCTTTTCCGTACTGAGCCAGGATGCCGTCTTCCAATACAAATGTGATGACTTCTACGCACCCGAGACAGAGGGTGCCATTGCATGGAACGACCCGCAGCTTGCTATCGACTGGCAGCTGCCTGCCGATAGTGTCATACTGTCGGAAAAAGACAAGAACCATCCAACTCTCAGCGAACTCTTCGATAAAAAGTAAACACTTTAACCCGAAACAAGCAATGAACATATTGGTGACAGGTTCAAAAGGTCAATTGGGAACTCACATAGGTCTTCTTGCCGATGGCAGTCAGCATCGCTATTTCTTTACTGATGTTGATGAACTTGACATCTGCCGTCGTGATGCTGTGTTCAACTATGTCCTTACAAATGACATCAATGTCGTGATTAATTGTGCCGCATACACCAATGTCGACAAAGCTGAGGATAATGAGGCCGATGCAGAGCTTGTCAATGCTACTGCTGTGCGTCATCTTGCTGATGCCATGAAGGTTTCGGGTGGTATGCTTGTACACGTCTCTACCGACTATGTGTTTGGTGGGGCTGGCTATAACCGTCCCATACGCGAGAATGACAATGTTAATCCCACTGGTGCATACAGTCGCACCAAGCTGCATGGCGAACAGGCTATAGCTGAAGTGGGTTGTCGTTCTGTCATCATTCGCACCGCGTGGCTTTATAGCGAATATGGCAACAATTTTGTCAAGACAATGCTGCGCCTTTTCGCTGAAAGGGAATCATTGAATGTTGTGTTTGACCAAGTGGGCACTCCTACTTATGCTGGCGATTTGGCACATCTGATATTCACTATTGTCGAGAACGAGAATCTGCGCAATCTTGAGGGGGTATACCATTTTACAAACGAGGGAGTGTGCAGTTGGTTCGACTTCTCATACGAGATTGCACGGCAGGCAGGAGCGACAGGCTGTAAGATTAGGCCGTGTCTGAGCAAAGACTTCCCTAGCAAGGTGGTGCGACCTCCTTATTCCGTTTTGGATAAAAGCAAGGTGAAGGAGACTTTCGGGTTGGATATCCCACATTGGAGCGAATCATTGTCACACTGCCTCACAAATCTTTTACATAAATAACAAAAATGAGTGATAACACGATATACCTGCTTTCTTTCCTCATTCCATTGGTGTTGATGCCTATGGTGTTGCCTGCCTTTGTGTTGATGGCTCATCGTAAGCGTATCACTGATGGTCCAGGACCCCGAAAACGTCAAAGGCACCCTGTCCCATTAATGGGAGGTACCGTGATGATGCTGGTAATATGTGTTACTTCGGTTGTTATTAATCTCTTCTACGATATTACACCTCTTTTCCCTGTCCTCTGTGTTATGTGTATGCTATATATCTTTGGCATGATGGACGATACCATAGGCCTAGGATGGGGCTATAAGTTGGTACTCCAGATTTTTGCTGTGCTGATGCTTTATTTAGGCACAAACTATGGTATTTATTCAGTTAGGGGCATTCATTTATTAGAGAATCTCTCCCCATTGATGTCGGGTGTTTTGACGGTGTTTTGTGGTGTTATGCTACTCAATGCTGTCAATTTCTCTGATGGTATCGACGGGTTGGCATCTGCGTTTGGTGTTATGGTAGGTATTGTAATGGGTTATTGGCACACACGTCATGGCTTTGTTACGCAGGCTATCATCTCTTTTATTATGGTTGGTATCATGTCGTCGTTCTTCTGTTATAATGTGTTCTCCAAGCGATACAAAACCTATATGGGCGACTCAGGTTCGTTAGTCCTGGGGCTCTTCATTTTTATTGCTGTCACGGACAATAGGCTATTGATGCTTGATGGTAGCTTCCTTGCCGACAACTATTCTTTTTCATTCATCATTGCATTGCTGTCGGTCGTACTCTTCGACTTAATTCGAGTTGTTGTTCTTCGTGTGCTGCGTCACAAATTGCCTTACGAAGGTGACCGTACTCATCTGCACCATCTCTATGTTGACATGGGCATGAACCATCTCATGGCAACGGTTCTCCTACTCCTGAGCAACCTCGCAGTAATAGGCGTATGGTTTGTCTCAGCAAAAACGGGAATGCCTATCTTGCCACAAATGTTACTGACGCTCCTTGGTGGTGCCATATTCGTATGGTTACCCTATTTTCAAATTGTATATCTGCGACGAAAACGACCATCGCGGTATGATAAAATCTCATCTCGCTTCAGGAAGATTGCTTCGCATGTCGATTGTTTTGTTGAGTTTATGGGACGAGTGATTGACGTCAGATGGTCTAAAAAGCGCTCAAGAGAAAAAAAATAACTAACTTAATTGGTTTAGATGGCCTTCGGCCGTTTCAGGTTTCAAGTTTCAGGTTTCAAGTTTCAAGTTTCAAGTTTCAGGTTTCAAGTTTCAGGTTTCAAGTTTCGATGGCCTTCGGCCGTTTCAAGTTTCAAGTTTCAAGTTTCAAGTTCATAATTCTCAATTTTCAATTCTCAATTCTCAATTCCCAATGAAGCCTTACATCCATAAATCCTCTTATATTGACGAGAACGTTACTATTGGAAGTGGTACTAAGATATGGCATTTCTGCCATATCCAGACGGGTGCCCGTCTGGGATATGGTTGCTCATTAGGTCAGAATGTCAACATTGGCAACAATGTGGTCATTGGCAACAGAGTGAGGATTCAGAATAATGTCTCTGTTTACGAAGGTGTAGAGATAGAGGATGATGTCTTTTTGGGGCCGAGTTGCGTGTTTACCAACGTGTTGACACCAAGAGCCAATTATCCCGTGCATGGCGTTTATGCAAGGACACTTATCATGCAGGGTGCCTCCTTGGGAGCCAACTGCACTATAGTATGTGGGAATACTGTGGGACGCTATGCTATGGTGGGAGCCGGCTCTGTGGTTACTGCCAATGTGCCAGACTATGCTTTGGTCATCGGTGTTCCGGCACGCCAATTAGGATGGGTGTGCGAGTGTGGCAAGCGCTTGGACAAGAGTCTTGAATGCACCTGCGGACGCCACTATCGCCTTATCGATCCTGACCATCTAGAAGAGGTAAAAGACTAAATAAAAAAAGACTAAATAGATTAATCATTAATACCAATAACACAGTTTAATAGAATCACAATTCACCATACCCTAATTACCATTTGCCTATGTTCCAGAAACTATTTTACAACCTCGTTAAGCGTTATCGTCACTCCACAGTGCCAGGCTGGATAATGCTGGCTTTCGACATCATTCTCTTTTTGGGAGCATTTGCCGTTGCCGAGATTTTTGCTTGGCGTTTCCATGGTCACATGACCTGGAGGACAGTTTGGATTAACCTTGCCATCTGCGGTAGTATCACGCTGGTGTTTTTCTATATTTTTAAGACCTATCGCAACATTGTGCGACACATGGGTCTTAACGATATTTACAGAATGCTGGTTGCATGTGTCTTCATGGCGTTGGCATGCGGGTTCCTTAACTTCATGAATAACCAGCTCAAGGTTGTTCCGACGTTAAACAACGTTATCCCCTCCTACTGGTTCACAATCATGTTGTATTCTATGTTGGCATTGCTTCTGTTGCTAGAACGCTTCATGGTACTGTACATCTACAACCAGTACTTTAAGCGTCGTCGCCGTGATGTCAATGTTGTCATCTATGGTGCTGGTGCAGCTGGCGTTATAGCCAATAATGCCCTCAAGCAAGATATTCATGTTGAATACAAGGTTATCTGCTTCATCGACGACGACCAGTCGAAGGTGAACCAACAGCTCGACAGTGTGCCTGTGATGCGTGCTCGCGATGTGCTGAACCAGAAGTTCATCGAACAGAAGCGCATTTCGCAGATTATTATCGCTATACCCACCATCCGCTTGATGCATAAGCAGGCAATCACCAACCGCGCCCTCGACTTGGGTCTCACGGTCAAGGCTGTGCCTCATATCTCCATGTGGATGAACGGTACCTTCAACGCTACACAGATTCAGGATATCAAGATTGAAGACCTTCTCGAACGTGAACCTATCAAGATTGACAATATCAATGTCGTTCGTGAGGTTTTGGACAAGACTGTCCTCGTCACAGGCGCTGCCGGCTCTATAGGTTCCGAAATATGCCGTCAGCTGTTGCAATACAAGCCCAAACAGATCATCATGCTTGACCAGGCTGAGTCGCCGTTATACGACCTCCAGTTCGAGCTCAAGAACAATGAGCCATACAAGAAGTATGTTGACTCGATGGTCTTTGTCATTGCTAACGTCAAGGATCAACCACGCATGGAGGAGGTCTTCGAGATGTACCGTCCCAACCTTGTCTATCATGCTGCCGCCTACAAGCATGTGCCATTTATGGAAGAGAACCCCTACGAGGCAATATATGTCAATGTCTTCGGTTCGAAGAATGTTGCCGACCTCGCCATCAAGTATGGTGCCGAGAAGTTCGTGATGGTTTCAACCGACAAGGCTGTGAACCCCACCAATGTTATGGGAGCTACAAAACGTATGGCTGAAATCTACATCCAGAGCCGCTCCACAGAGAGGACACATTTTGTCACTACCCGTTTCGGCAATGTGCTGGGCAGCAACGGAAGTGTCATCCCACTCTTCAAGAAACAGCTTGCTGCAGGAGGTCCCCTCACAGTCACCCACAAGGATATCATCCGTTACTTCATGACAATACCCGAGGCTTGCAACCTGGTATTAGAGGCAGGCGCAATGGGCGAGGGTGGCGACATCTTTGTCTTCGATATGGGCAAGCCGGTCAAGATTTATGACCTGGCAACAAAGATGATTCAGCTCTCCGGTCTTAAGGGTATTGAGATTAAGGAGATAGGCCTCCGTCCTGGCGAGAAGCTCTACGAGGAATTGCTTGCCACCAAAGAGAACAACATACCCACATACCATCCGAAAATTATGCGTGCTCAGGTGCGTAAGTATCCTCTTGAGGATATTGACCGCGAGTATGGCGAATTGCTCGATATCATGTATACGCTCGACGACCGTCAGATTGTCGCCAAGATGAAGAGTATCGTTCCAGAGTTCATCAGCAACAACTCCATCTATTGCGAGTTGGACAAGAAAAAATGATTGTTGTTAAACCCAAATCGGTCGTTAGGATTTATGTCAGATTAGTATTTGTTTCGAGCAGATTGGCTGCATCGCTGGCGAAGGCGTAGCGAGCTA
>CADBOG010000147.1 GCA_902796265.1 uncultured Bacteroidota bacterium | reverse complement strand
GCAACGCAAATGGCACCGATGATGATGGCTCCACGCTTAAAACACAGTAGCACAAACAGCATAACCACTGTCAGCCCAACATACTGAATAGCTCGATTTCGGCTCCAAAATGCCAACAATGGTATTAAGGACAAAAAAACATAGCCTAAATTGTTTGTAAACTCTTCGGCTCCATTTTCCGATTCAATCCGGTGTTGCTGAGAGGTAAAGAAATACGATACTATGGTCAACAACAGAAACACCACCACCCAATTGCGAAGCATATTCTCATCCAGTTTTCCCTGCCTCGTGAACACATAAAATGGAAAAACAGGCAATAAAGATATATATATTTGCTTGATGTAATTGTAATTAGCCACCATGTATCCTGAAGATCTAAGAATCATGCGTCCGCTCAATATCAAAACAAGACCATAAACCGTAAACATAGCCACCAACAAGGTCAACCCTTTCATATACGAGGGCATCTTATACCTTGCCAAAGCGTAAAGAGTGTATAAAGCCGAAACGCCAATCAAAAAATAGATAATGATGGTGGAAAAAATTGAGCCTGTACGCCCGAACACTAAGTTTTGCCTATCGTAGATCAGCCATAGCAGGATATATAGATTACAAAAAGAAAAAAGTTTTTTCATTTCTTGAATGGCTTAATTTTGAACAACCGAAGGCAGCACCAACATCTCCCCTAATATCTTATTGTATTCTATTGGAGAGAAAACACCAAATCCGCTCATGGGAAAGAAAGTGATTTCACCAAAATACACTTTCCCGTTTACCTCATAAAGGTCAATTCTTGCAAACGACAGGCCTTGTGATAATTTTCTTGCTATCATAATTTGTGTCGTCAAATCATGTGGACAAGCGACAGGCCCCGCCGCAGGCCCCGCCGCAGGCCCCGCCGCAGGGTTAAGTCCAACAAACTCCTGGTGCTTCCAATGGATGTCGAAGAAGTCTATGGTCTCATTGGTGTTTCTGTCCTGAATCACCTGACAGTATTTTGGTTCTCCATCAAAACAATACCATTTGTAGTCAGGTAAATCCTTGATTTCGGGTTGAGCATTGAGAAATTGTTCGGCAATAATTCTTTTGCGCACGTTTTTGTAAGGCCACTCTCGCCCTCCTTTGTAAGAATTATGCGACAAGCTTTGTCGCAATTTGGCTATGGCATTGTCTTTGTCGAACGTGTTTTTGTCTCTGCATATTACCACACCACACCCACCGCCATCATGCGTGGTCTTCAACACAAACCGGTCGGGCAAACCATCCCAATTGATATCTTCCGGTCTATCCCAAACGCCCAAAGTGGGAATGACAAATTCTTGGCCAATAATCTTTGCCACATAGTCTTTCACTGCATATTTGTCAACCATCGTGGAATACTCTGGCTTACGGTTGTAAAGCTTGAGCCACTGCAGTTTTTCACTGAAAGTCTTAGGATCCTCTAAGTCGAGTTTATAATCCATTTTCAAACGGAACATCCATTTGAGGTAAAGTCTGTCTGGCAGCCATACTCCTAAGTGCTGCAAAAGCGATATGGCAAAATCTTTTGGTTTGTTTATATAATGAGCTAATGATTGCATACTAAAACTAATGTTCTAAATACCATTGTAATATATCCCTGTGAGCCTCACTTTGAATAAAGTTCCTTGCCTCCAACTTCCTGCTTTTAGAAACAAACGAAGGTAATAAATCGTGTTTTTTACATGCTTTATAAACCTTCATGCGAATAGGTTCAAGAAAATCACCATAACGAATAGCGGAAGCATAGTGTTTTTCTGTCTCCTCGCAGAGCGACTTTTTATCAGTCAGAATCTTATTAAGTCTTATTAATTCTAATTCAAAAGCGTTTTTAGGAAGCAATACAACTTTGGGGTCGTTGGAACACTGGTGATACGGCAGTATTTCATAACTTATGGCCTCATCAAAGCTCAGCATCGCCATGTAACCCTCGTTCCAAAAGTCGTTTCGATGGTTGCTCTTATCAAAGCAGAAATTGCCCAATCCATAAAAGATCGGTTTGCCTTGATAAACCTCAAAACCGCTATAGCAATGCTGATGGTGGTTCACCACGGCATCGGCTCCAACCTCAATGAAGAATCGGTAGGTCTCCACCATGCGAGGCGAAGGCAGTTGCCAATGTTCGTGTCCACCATGGACGATAACCAACACATAATCTGCCTTGGTTTTAGCTTCCTTGATGGCATAATACTGCTGGATAGGATTGAGAGGATTGCTTCCCGCAGAAGTTTCCGTGGCAATTGAAAACTCGTGTTCGCAGCAGTTGATGACGGCAAGTCGTTTCCCATCAATTTCTTTGTATAAGACCCGGGATGCTTCGTTTAGATCCATCCCCCCCCCCACATGTTCGACACCTTCCTTGTTGAGCGTAGCGATAGTTTCGGCAACGCCTTCTTCACCATAATCAAAAAAGTGGTTATTGGCCAGGGTGGCACAATCGAACCCTGCATATTTAATAGCTTTCACCCCATTGGCTGTGCACCGCAAATTGGG
>CADBOG010000146.1 GCA_902796265.1 uncultured Bacteroidota bacterium | reverse complement strand
GCCAGCCCGTCAGCATGCAGAACATCCGCGAGACCTGCGAACTCTGCCACAAATATGGTGTCCCCGTTAACGTTGACAGCGCACGCTTCATCGAGAACGCATACTTTATCAAGACCCGTGAGAAAGGCTATGAGAACAAAACTCTGCGCGAGATTTGCCTCGAGATGTTCAGCTATGCTGACAGCATGACCATGAGTGCCAAGAAAGATGGTCTCGTGAACATGGGTGGATTCATCGCCACCAACAAGAAGGATTGGTACGAAGGCGCCAAGATGTTCTGCATCCCCTTCGAAGGATTCCTTACCTATGGCGGTATGAACGGCCGTGATATGGACGCTTTGGCAGTAGGTCTGAAAGAGAACATCGAGTTCGAGATGGTCGAAACCCGCATCAAGCAGGTTCACTACCTCGCCAAGAAACTTGACGAATATGGCATTCCTTACCAGCGTCCTGCCGGTGGCCACGCCATCTTTGTCGATGCCGACAAGGTTCTGACCAACATCCCGAAAGAGGAATTCCCCGCTCAAACCCTCACCTGCGAGCTTTACCTCGAAGCCGGCATCCGTGCCTGCGAGATTGGATATGTCCTCGCTGACCGTGACCCCGTGACCCGTGAGAACCGCTTTGGTGGCAACGACTTTGTACGCCTCTGCATCCCGCGCCGCGTATACACTAACAACCACATGGATGTCATCGCTGCCGCTCTCAAGAATGTCTACGACCGTCGCGACACCATCAAACGCGGTCTTGAGATTACCTGGGAAGCTGAACTTATGCGCCACTTCACCTGCCAGTTCAAGAGATTGAGCTAATAGAACATATCATCTATAAGCATCATGAAAAAAAGACAGTTCCGCCCCATAAAGGCAGAACGGTCTTTTTTTCGTTACTGTAAAATACGAGAAGTTTGTGTTACTAATATTGTATAAATGATTATTCGCAATTGCCACAATAATGTCTCAGTTTGATGCGATTACATTTTTGTGATGATTGATGATAATCATAATGTATAACACTCAATAATCAAGCTATGAGATCATATGCCAAACTACTGATTGTGACCTCTTTCATCCTGGCATCATTCGTCAGTAATAGTCAAAACAGATACAACTGGAACCGTATCGACAACTTGTTGTCGGAAGGATACTTCACCACGGCAAGGAAAGAAGTGGAGCGATTGTGTGGGAAGGCACAAGTCGACAACTACGGATATACCAGCCTTATAGCGGCATATTATCTTTCCACCATCGACTACGCCTACAACAAATATCCAGCCGATTCGGCCATTGCTCGCTTTACAACTTTGACAAGAAGACTGAAAGGTACCGACCGTGCAATAGCATACGGAATTCTTTTCCAGACCTATCGCGAGGTATACCTACAGGAATATTATCAGCTAAGTCGCAATACATCTTCTGACGACCCAAAACTAGTGTATCACCTATGGCACAGGCAACGGATGGAGGACACCCTGACAACCATAGCTGACAGCATCTTGGCTTATGGGGATCTGCTGCGTAGAACAAATCCAGCTGCCTACCAAATGATGTTCCGCAACGATAGCTTGGCACCTCCCCCTATCGACAGCACCCTACTTGGAGCGATGGCACAGAACCTGTTAAAGCCCTATCCCACCCAAGAGTTCTTCATGAAGATGCACAAGAGAGTGGCAAAATTGTATTCCGATATGCCAACTGATTATGCTCTATGGTTCGAATTGGAGCGACTATATTATATGCCCTCAAACGATAACAGCTTAGCTATCATTGACAGTCTCTATGCTCACTACAGAAAACTCAATGTCAGAGATGATTTGAAGGCTTCGCTCGCTTCGCTGTTAGCTTTAGAACTCTATGCAAAAAATCAGAAAGTGGCATCCGAAAAGATTTGCCTTGAAACAGAGAGATTATACCCAAACACCTATGGTGCAAACAGATGCAAATCTCTGCTACGAGTCATTACACACTCAGAATTCAGTATCCGTTTCGACAACACAGAGTCATCAAAACGCAACCGGCTCGCCGTCATAGAAGCTCGCAACACATCGCTGTTGCATTTTAGACTTGTGAGCCAAGACAGCTTGCCCAAATACAAAAAATGGCCATCTGATACCTTATTAACCATCACTCCGACAGCAAAATGGGACCAGGAATTGCCCGATTCCGGCGACCATCAGAAGCACAAATATCTAGTACCACTACCCGCAATAGAACAAGGCGACTACTATCTTGTTGTCTATACCGACAAAGGACTCTGCTACCTAAATTATGTTTCTTCCGATGCCACATTTATCACCTATTCTATTCCTCGATCCGCCCGACGATGGACGGAATTATCACATTCGGCTGGTCATATTGTTGACCGCATTACAGGCATGCCGATGAAAGGGTATCGGGTGACTCTAGAAGGGTGGGGTGTAATTACTTCCAAATCATACCATCGTCGTTGCCGCACTGATAAAGAGGGCTTTTTCCAATTTCCCATATCGTCAGTATCTTATAACTTAATAGACTATGAAAAATTGTCAGTCAATATTGACGGATATAGGCACTACTTTTTTAATAAGTACAGTTATAGTCCAGTGCAAATTAATGAAAAAAGTTACGATTGGAGGATAGACCCTTCGATACAAATAAGACTTGTCATGACTGACCGACCCGTATATCGGTTGGGAGACACAGTGCATTTCTGCTGCGAGGCCTTTCATCAACGAATTAAGGGCAGCGACTGGAAGATAAAAGTACGTCCGGCACGTAACCTTAATGTGACTGCCACTTTCGGTCGCGATTTTAATAAAGCCTTAGACACTCTTTACATGACTACCGACCAGCATGGACGCTGCTGGGGATGGTTTGTAATACCTACTGATGAAGAAAATGGCATCTATAATATCTCGCTCTCCACACCTAAAAACGACTACAGAGAATCACATAGTATTAAGGTAGAAGCCTATAGGCCACCGCACTTCACAGCAAGTCTTTCTGCAACAAAGGAAGGTGTGGACACGGTATCAGTACGCCACATGGGGCAACCCGTAACCATTTATGGAATGGCGATGAGCTACAGCGGTGCACCCATGACAGACGCCAAGGTTCAATGGAAAGTGGCACGCGAGAAACTCAACAATCCTCTTAAGTATTTCTCTGCGGCAAAAGAATATCCCTTTCGCGACAGCCTCACAGTGAACGATGACGGAACTTTTAGTTTCTCTTTTACACCTTTACCATCAGAAGGTGACACTGACAGCAAAGCCACATACGTATTCACTGCATACGCCATTGTGACCGATGCCGACGGTGAGACACATGACTGTCGTCTATCGCTCCATGTGAGCAATGCTGACGGCTATTGCCTGCTGACAGGTGAGGATTTGAGTCATTTGACCTATATTTATAACAACTTCGACCACCAGCCTTTGAATGGCGCCATACATATCACAGTACAGCAGCTGCAACAACCTGACATCTTGCGCCCACTCGACACAATGATGGCCATGCACCCTGATGCCCAATGGGTAGGCAGCGAGGGAGATTTCCGTAGGCTCTTCCCTCACCTCGCATTCACACGAGAGGAGAACCTACCTCGTTACTGGCCAGTAGTAGACACACTCCTCGACACTACAACGACAGAACGATCCATCAACCTATACAACCTACCGTCAAGCATGTACCGCATACACTTCATTATGCCCGACGGTACACAACACGACACTGTGGTAAACTATGTTGCAAAAGACGGCATAGTTACTGGCACCAACATAGTGTGGATGCGCACTACCCCTAAACATCAAGAAGATTATCGTCAGTCTATTACATGCAATGTGGGCGACACCATCCGCATCGAGATGGGTAGCTCATACGGTAACCAACCTATCTTTTACCACATTACACATGTTGGCAAAATATACAAAAAAGGCATGATGATACTCGACCGCAGCATTAGCATCTTCGAGATACCCATCACAAAAAAGATGAAAGACGGATGCGTTGTGTCGTTTGCGGCAGTTCGCGACGGACATTATTTCGTGCGTCGGTATTACATAGACGTGCCACGTCCTGAACGGCAACTATTAATACACACCGAGACATTCCGAGACAACCTGCAGCCAGGAGCTACAGAGCAATGGAAACTGCGTCTGACACATAGCGACTCGACAAACGCTGAAGCAAATCTATGCCTGACGATGTACGATAAGTCGCTGGAGCAATACAACCATTTAAATTATGGTTTTTGGCCATTTTTTAGATATAGAGTTAGAGATATGTGGACAAGCTTCGATTATTCAGACATCGTTCAAGAAAGATTTCCTAAGACAAACCCTGCGCTTATATCATATTATGATAATAATAAACCTCAACTAGGGTATTCTTTCAGGAGTATGTCTGACAGAAGTCAAAAGATTGGTGTCGGCTCACTTATAGGCACTATCACTGATGAGAAAACAAACGAACCGCTAATCGGAGTAAACATCGTTTTGAAACTCGACGGGAAAATAGTCACTGGTGCAAGAACAGATTTCGATGGTAATTTCAAAATAGTGTCAGTACCTCCTGGGAATTACGACATTGAAGTAAGCTATATTGGTTATAATACAGCCAAGTATAAAATAACCATTAGGAGAACAGGTTATTCTGTATGCAATATGACATTAGGATCCTCTGGAGCCATCTTAAAAGAAGTCGTAATAAAAGCAGCAAAAATACCTGATTATGAAATAGGCGCACCCGAATCCGGAATGAGGCTCTCGAGCGACGACATAGCCAGAATGCCAGGTAACAGTGTCGAAGATATTGTCGCTGGAATTGGCTATGCCCGAGGCGAAGATGGTATGGTGACACAGACAGGCAATGTTCGTCAACGCTTAGGTATTCAAGCACCCAAATGTGCCATTGCTGAGATAGCTTATTCTTTCGACTTTGAGGGCACTTCTTCAGAAGCCCCTGTCAACTTGCGAAAAAACCTCTCGACACTAGCCTTCTTCATGCCAGCTTTGCGCAGCGAAAAAGATGGTAGTATTACAATAAACTTCACATTGCCTGATGCCCTCACCCAGTGGCAACTAATAGGATTCGCTTGGACAGACAAATACGCAATAGGGAACATAAACCGCATCATCCAGACACAGAAAGAATTGATGATACAACCCCAACTGCCTCGTTTCATGCGACAAGGCGACACCATCGAGCTGCGTGCAAAAGTGTCTAACCTCAGCGACAGTGCCATGATGGTACAAGTAACCTTCAATTTTTCTGACTCAGCTCATTCCCTTGCCAATATCATACAGCATAGAATAATCCCCATTGAACCTCATACAAGCAAAATCACCTCAATTAGGTTGCCTGTGCATAAAAACTGGGGGACAGCCAACTACAAAGTCCAGGCACATAACTTTAGTAACAACACCCATCATAGTGACGGCGAACAAGGAGTGATTCCTGTACTGTCGATGAACGAACGTGTTACAACTAGTCGAATGCTCTATATCGCAGGCGACCCACAAGGAAAAGATCATCAACGCACCTACAACATACCCATCGCCAAAAGACAAGAGGGAGACTCTCTATCCATCACCTTCACGGCCAGCCCATTAAAATACGCCATAGATGCATTGCCTCACTTTAAGAAACATCGTATGCCAGGCAGCATCTATTTGGCCAACAATATTTTTATTGACCATCTTAGCTCGTTACTTCCATCTGACAATGAGAAAGAGCGAACCCGTCATGCTGAACATGCAAAAGAAAAACTATACAAACTATTACGTGCTCAACACCGCCAAGGAGGTTGGAGCTGGATGCCCAATGGTCGTAAAGCCAATCTATATGTCACAGAAGTTGTTATGCAACGAATAAAACAATGTTCTTCACCGAATAGATATTATGAAAGCTACTACAGAAAGGCCGTAGATTATCTCGACCGTAACATTGTGGAACTTTACAACAAAATAGATTCGCTTTCTGAGCCATATCTGCCATTTTCAACGCTTTACACCCGTAGCCTCTATATGGATGTCAAGCCCTTCGATATATGTGACAGCCTTACCAAGAAGGCCTACCGCTACTACCACCTGCTGTGTCGGATGCGCAGCATGAATCCTAACCTTAACCTCCGTAGCCAATGTCAGCTGGCATTGATGTTACAACGCATGGGCGACACAGCCGATGCTGTCCACCTTGCCACCCTCATCAAGGAGAGCGCTCATATTAACGACAGCATGGGAATGTACTGGATTAGTAACTCCTTTAAACCTTCAGAGAGTATAAATCTACGACCCATCGAAGATGCCTCATTGGCAGTCGATGTAATGGCCGATGTGCTACACGACTGGGAATCCGTAAACAGAATCCAGCAATGGATTTTATCTTACAGACAAGGTACAACCTGGAATACCGATATGGCCACCGCAAGTGCAATATCCGCCCTGATTCGGACACCAGACACAGCCAACGCCCAATCCATGGGCAATGTCTCACTTACCGTGAACGGCACCGCAATGAATGACAGCACCCAACTATCGTCCTCCATTTGTCAACCATTAGATACAAAAACATCCAAACTAAACATTATACTCAAATCCACTTCACGTTTTCCCGCTTGGGGCGCTCTCTTCTATAGTCACGATACCCCAGTAGACAGTGTCCGTTACTCTGGTACTGGCATCAAACTCCGCAAGACAATGTCTGTTGTGAATCATGATGGTAGCCTATCAGTTGTCGGAGACAGTACGGTGTTGCGAGTGGGAGACCGTGTTCGTCTCCATATTGACATCTACTGCAGTAGAGACCTCGACAACATGGTGCTTCGCGACCAGCGTGCAGCGGGGTTAGAGCCGGTAAGCACCAAAAGTGGCTGGCAATACAATGACGGATTGAGCTATTATGTCGATGTGCGTGACGACTCCTTCGACTGCTACATCGACCGCCTCGACGAAGGACACTACTATGTGGAATACGACCTCTGGGTGCGCCATTCGGGAGTCTTTGCTAGTGGCATCAGCAGTTTTTATAGTGCCTATGCCCCCGAATTCCGAGCCATAGCACCATCACTAAAGCTGAACATATCTAATAATTAACAGGGTGTGTCCTCTCTCTTAGCAATAAGGAAACAAACAGGTTTGTTTTCAAATGGTGCAATTTTTTTTCAGGTTCGTATACTAATATATGCATTTCATCGTTATACAATCTATATATAAATACAAATAAAAACAGAATCAATAACCCTTAAAAACAAAACAAATGAAAAAAGTTTTCCTTTTTGTAGCCAGCATGATGCTTTGCGCAGGTCTCGCTTTTGCACAGACTCCTAAGAAGAACAACAATACCGAAACTGCAACTAAAGCAGTGAAGACTGAACAGCCTGCTAAAAAAGCTGAGACAAAAGCAGCTGCCAGCAAACACAACTGCGGCAAATGCCCTAATGCAACAAAATGCGACAAGGACAACAAGGCAAAAGTCGCAGCTAATGCCCCTGCTCCCAACACAACAAACAACGCCAATACAGAGTGCAAGAAAGCCTGCAAGAAAGCTTGCAAAACAACTGACAACGCAAAGCAATAATTGATACCCTACCCTTTAACAATAGGTAAAGCTATGGAAAGTTGTGAAGATGGAAAGTCATAATCCTTTTCATCTTCACATCTTGCTTTTTCAGATTAATCAGTAAACCTTAAATCCCAATACTTTCTTGAAAAACATCCGCAACTTCTGTATCATCGCCCACATCGACCATGGCAAAAGCACACTGGCCGACCGTTTATTGGAGGTAACCAACACTGTCTCGCAGCGCGACATGCAAGACCAGGTACTCGATGATATGGAACTTGAGAAAGAACGTGGCATCACCATCAAGAGCCATGCTATCCAGATGAACTACAAGGACTATGTCCTCAACCTCATCGATACCCCAGGTCACGTTGACTTCAGCTATGAAGTATCCCGTTCCATAGCCGCATGCGAGGGTGCCCTGCTCGTTGTTGACGCCACCCAAGGCATCCAGGCTCAAACTATCAGCAACCTCTACCTCGCCCTCGAGAACGACCTTGAGATTATCCCTGTGATGAACAAAATAGACCTCGATAGCGCCATGCCCGAAGAGGTTGCCGACGAGATTATTGACCTGCTTGGCTGCACACGAGAAGAGATACTATCTTGCAGCGCAAAGACAGGAGAAGGTGTGCCTGCCATTCTCGAAGCTATCGTTGACCGCATCCCAGCACCAAAAGGTGACGAGAACGCTCCTCTTCAAGCACTCGTTTTCGACTCGGTATTTAACCCGTTCCGAGGCATAATAAGCTATTTCCGTATCATGAACGGAACACTCCGCACCAATGATCATGTCATGTTCGTCAGCACCGAAAAAGACTATCACGCAGACGAGATTGGTGTACTCCGACTCAATATGGAGCCACGGAAGGAACTGCGTGCAGGTGATGTCGGTTATATCATCAGCGGCATCAAAACATCGAAAGAGGTTCGTGTGGGCGATACCATAACCCATGTCGACAACCCATGCGAGAATGCCATCGAAGGTTTTGAAGCCGTCAAACCTATGGTCTTTGCTGGTGTCTATCCTGTAGACACAGACGATTACGAAGAGTTGCGTGCCAGCATCGAAAAACTACAGCTTAACGACGCATCCCTCACCTTTGAGCCCGAAAGCTCGCTGGCACTCGGATTCGGATTCCGCTGCGGTTTCCTCGGCCTTCTTCACATGGAAATTGTACAGGAGCGACTCACACGAGAATTCAACATGGATGTCATCACCACCGTGCCAAACGTGCAGTACAAGGTCAAACTAACCAACGGCACAGAGATAGACGTCTACAACCCATCGGGAATGCCCGAACCAAATAATATCAGCGAAGTATATGAACCTTACATCCATGCTCAGATCATCACTAAAGCTGACTATATCGGCCCCGTCATAAAGCTCTGCATGGACAAACGCGGCATCCTAAAGAACCAGAACTACCTTACCACCGACCGTATTGAGATAACCTTCGACCTTCCATTGGGTGAAGTGGTGTTCGACTTCTACGACAAACTAAAATCCATATCCAAAGGCTATGCCTCGTTCGATTACTATCTCAACGGCTTCAAGCCATCCAAGTTAGTCAAACTCGAGATACTATTGAATGGAGACCCTGTCGATGCCCTCTCCACGCTAACTTATGTCGACAACGCCTACCCCATCGGTCGCAAGATGTGCGAGAAACTCAAAGACCTCATTCCACGCCAACAGTTTGATGTAGCCATCCAGGCAGCCATAGGAAGCAAGATTATCGCCCGCGAAACGGTGCGCCAAGTGCGCAAGGATGTCACGGCCAAATGCTACGGAGGCGATATCACACGTAAACGCAAACTTCTTGAGAAACAAAAAGAGGGCAAGAAACGCATGCGACAAGTTGGCAACGTGGAAGTGCCACAAAGTGCATTCCTAGCAGTATTGAAATTAGATTAAATGAAACAATCGGAATAATCAGTGCCTCTGATTATCCCGATTATTTCCAAAGACATAAAAAACATGAACACACTCTTAACATCTATTATCATCCTCGCCACTGCCCTTCTCTCGGTGGCAATAACAGGCTTCATCTTCTATAAGATAGCCAAAACTTATTTCGACAACCAACAGAAGAGCCAGATGCTTCAGATGCGCATCGATGAGCATAAAGAGTCTCTTAAAGTGGTAACCCCTATCCGACTCCAAGCATACGAGCGCATGGCACTCTACCTTGAACGCATCTCGCCCAACAGTTTAATCCTCCGCACTTTCCGTCCAGGAATGGATATTAAGGCTCTGCAAATTGCGATGACCAAAAGTATTCGCGACGAATGGGAGCATAACCTCAGCCAGCAGGTTTATCTCACCACCGAGAGTTGGAACCGCATACGCGAAGCCAAAGAGGAGATGATTAACCTCATAAATGGCAGTGCCGTCAAGCTTCCTGCTGATGCCGACCCCACAAGCCTTGCTGGTGCTATCTTCGAGAGCTGCGCAAAGAGCAAGATACCCACAGATGAAGCTATCGAGTTCATGAAGAACGAGATACAGGAACGCTTCGCTTAACAAGTGTACCCCCATAATAAGCCCAAATCGGTCATTAGAACAACCTGTTGTACAACAACAATTCTAATGGCCGATTTGGTTTAAATCCAAATCGGCCATTAGAATTTATGTCAGTTTGGGTTTAATTGCTTTTATGTGGGTCTTTAGCTTTTCTGGCGAGTTCAAAGAGAGCTATGGGTAGATGACAATAACCAGATGGATTCTTGTCGAGATAATCCTGATGGTATTCGTCTGCGGGGTAGAAATTGCGTAAAGGTTCCACCTCGACCTGTAACGGCAAACCATACTTCTTAGCCTCTTCTGCCACAACATCATCCACAATGGGAAGGTCTGCAGGGTCATTATAGTAGATACCCGTACGGTAGCGCGTACCCTCATCTTCACCCTGTTTGTTAAGGCTGGTCGGGTCAATCGCCTTTAAATACATCTCAAGCAAGAAGCGCAGGCTCACAATAGTGGGGTTATAGCGCAAGTGTACCGTCTCTGCATATCCCGTCTGGTCGGTATAAACCTCTTTATATGTAGGATTATCGGTGTTGCCATTGGCGAAACCAACCTCTGTAAAGGTAACACCTTCTATCAGCTTAAGATATTTCTCTGCACCCCAGAAGCATCCAGCAGCAAGAAATATCTCGCTTTCCGGCAAATTGAAAGCTGGCAAGGAAAGCACAATCTTCTCCAACCATTCTTTATCTATCTCATCAAAGGTGCCTAGTTCACGACTATCAATATCAAGCACAGCAACAACTCTGTCGTGCTGAATGACTGGAACTACTATCTCACTACGGCTCTCGCTGCTACATGCAATATGGCCAGGGAATTGCTCCACATCAGGTACCACGATGCTACGACGTTCTTTCCAAGCTGTACCACAGACACCTTTGCCATATCCTATGTGCATACAAGCCACCGGGCCTTGGAAAGGTCCAAGCAGCAATTCGCCATCTATAACACGATAAAAGCCTGTCCACCAGAAACGAAACGTATCATGTATCAATGCTGCGACATTTGCCATTGCAGCAATAGTATCTTTCTCGTCAGAAAGCAAGCTCTCTATCTGCTTTGCAAGAAGGGTATATTTTTCTGTTTTATTAATCATTGTCTTAATTCGTTAAGTGTCTTTGATTATCTTCCACGTTTAATAACGAACAATAGCAGGCATACTACCTTTTGATTACCAAGACACCACGTCTGGTATAGTTAAGATGACGGATAGTGAGCACATAGAAATAGTTGCCCGATGGGAGGTCGTCGCCACAGAATTCTCCACGATAGTCGTCTGACGAATAGACACGCTTGCTCCTTGCGGTAAAAATCTGAACGGAAGCTTTACCATATCTTGCAAGGTCGGGGATACGCCAACAATCATTATACCCATCTCCATTAGGGGATACTATGTTCGGGATTTTTATTGCTGGATCTTCAGCTTTGGTGGCTTGTGGCTTTTCAGATTGCTCAGCCGACTTTGAGTCAGTCTTCTTGACCTGAGAACGAGAATCGGAAGGGATATCATACTCGTGCGATAAAAGCTGATACTCAAGGAGGTCGAAATCCTGATCATCCTCAACTGGAGTCACTTCAGTTTTAGCAACATTAGTGTTAGATGAATTGCTTCTTGATGGAGCATTAGACACTACAGCCATTTTGCCATCTGACGTGCCAGAAGATTTCTTAACAGCTTCTTTTCGAACTTCACCACCGTTAGTATTGATAGCCTTATTAGTGCTTGCTATAGAGTGACTATTATTGACAGCCTCACTATCAAACGAGTCGTCACCAACTGTTTCCTTTTGGATATCCCCTACCCTTGCGTCAATGGGGACTTCAACTATCGAGTCGATATTGGTTAATTGGGCAACAGGTTCATGATTGTTTTTCGAATTCGAATAATAAAATGATGTTGCAAAAGCAAGGGCGGCTGCAACAACAGCACCTGCCCCCGCTGTCCATATCCAGCGACGTTTGCCCATTTTAGAGACAGCAGAAGAGCCATGAAGCTTGGCTTCAATGCCCTCCCACACCTCTTTAGGAGGCTCCTGTGAGGCATTCTCAAAAACCGAGTGTGCTATTTCTTCTATATTCATTCTTTACCAGCTTTACAAGAAATTAATTCAAAAGATTCTAAAAATATCAAGCTCTAAATGAGCATCTATGACTGATTTGTTCGTTGCGATGTTAAAGGTTCTTTTATCACTATTCCTTAAGGTATTCTTCTCCTAATGTTTTTGTCAGCATTGTCTTCATTTTCTGCAATACCTTATAGTATCGCGACTTTAGTGTAGAGAGGTTCTCTTCCAACAACTTGGCAGCCTCATCCAACTTGTATCCCTCAACGGCTACCAGGTTGAATGTCTGGCGTTCGATAGCAGGAAGTTGCCGCATGGCATCCATGAGTGCCTTGCGAACATCAAGTTGCGATTCATGGTTGCTAACAACATGTGGCAGTTTGTTCTCTTCATCAATATTGACTTTCTCATGTCGGTTCTCCTGTTTATAGCGACGTATCGCATAGCGGAGAAAAATAGTACGCATCCATCCTTCGAAAGAGCCTTCACCTCTGTAGTTATTAATCTGTTCAAACACACATAAGAATCCGTCACTCAAAACTTCCTGCGCCACCGAGTCATTAGGCGAATAACGTTGGCATAGCACATAGAACTTGCCACTAAAGCGGTCATACAGAGCTTTCTGCATAGCTGCGTCGCCTTTGCGACAACCTTCTATGATGCATTCTAAGTCGATGGCGAATCTGTTTTATGGGTTTACGGTTATTCAATAATTGAAAGAATTAAACAATTAATTCACCTTATAGTGTACATCAAAAGGCAAAAAAGTTGACGGGGAAATGAAAAAAAATCTTAAAAATCAAAAAATCTGTATTTTTTTGCTCACTAAGAGTTTCCCATTGGGGTTCAAGACCTTCACAACATAGAAGCCTGCGGGGAGCCCGAGTTCTAATTCTTTACCGCAACCAACCTCGCTAAAACGCTTAACCATTTGTCCTGCAGGATTGATTACCTCCAGAATAAATGAATCATCATATTGTTTAACAGTTGAACCGATAGACGACTTGACAACTATTCTTCCGTTAGATGGGTTGGGGCAAATGTCCAGAAATGAACCATCGACAGGAACCTCTATGGAGACATAGCTGGTGTCGATAAGTGCGAGAGTATATTCGCCAAGTTTAAGGGTAGTGTTGACGAAGTAACCCTGCGAGATATCGTCGGTGTGACGCGAGGTGGCAACACGCCAATTTTCGCTAGCATCACGACGGTACATAAGACGCAGGATTCCGAAATCGGAAGTAGACGTTATAAGATTGTCGTCGAGAGTGTAGTCATCGCCCATACGGCTATAATAAAACATGCCAGACATAAGGAATCCGTCAGGAATGCGGCCTTCGACTGTCCAGTAGCGGTCGGCCATCTTCAATATCTGAGGACTAAGGCTAGTATCGGGGCTCGACCAATGGTGGGTGACATGCAGCCATGCACTATCGCCATCAACCACTTTGCGGGTATCGATACGACAGAGGGCATCATCCATCACCACAGAACCTTTTGTCTTGATTGTTGTCTGTTGTGCCAGGGCAGCTTTCGAGAGTTCCTCATCAAAGTCAACTATGGCGAATGCTGGCTCAAAAGGCAACTGGAAGGTAGCGGCAGTCGACTCGCCATCAAAGGTCACAAGCCGTTTCTCTGACTCCATATTTTGCGAGAAGAAGGTAACCCATACGCGATTGCCATCCATCATGGTATCAGTACCATAGAGCTTCTGGCGTAGATGAATTGTTGTCGAATTGGCTGACTGTTCGAGAGAATCTATAACATAATCAACGAACCCAGGGCGGAAGACATGAAAGTCGAAGAAGTCGGTAAGATCGATGCCACTATATGCCGAAAGGCTGTCGCGAAGCTGCCAACTATCCAGATTCTTGAAGGCTGCACTTTCGAAGAGACGGCGCAAAGAGGAATAGAACAATTTATCACCCATATATCCACGAAGTGAATGCCAAACGGTGGCACCTTTATTATACACCGTTGAACCATAAGTATATTGCGGTGTCTGCCCGTAAAGCGGTTTGAATCCTCCGTCCGAAAGATGAGTGGTAAGCAACACATTGCGAAGATTATGGCGAGCGTAGTCACGATAATGGAGAGAATCTTCATCTTGGGTGATTGCCTGAATAGCGACCTCCTCACAGAAGGAGGCACCACCCTCATTTATCCACATATCCTTACTGGTGGTGCATGTAATGAGGTTGCCGAACCAAGAATGGGCAAACTCATGGCTCATCGTCGCGAGGCAAGGCTCTTGCTGCGATGACATACAGTTGGTGGTAAAGGCGATATTGGCCACATGCTCCATCGAGCCCCTTGTAGTAGAGACATAACCAACTCTGTCCCAGCGGTAAGGGCCGAAGCAACGCTCGAACATTGGTATCACTTTGCTCATGTGTTCGTAAGTTCGCCACACATTGGTGCTGTCGTGACCGATGAAACCAAGAATAGCGGGATAGGTGGCGTATTCACTTTCATAAACACGTTCAATAATATGGAAAGGAGCCACAGCGACGCCAACGAGGTAGGTAGGTGTCGGATGATTGAGGCTCCAAGCAGTCATAAGGCTGCCGTCGGCATATTCAACCTCACCTGTCTTCACACCGCTGCATATCGCCCTCCAGCCGGGTTTTGCGGTTATGCGCAAACTATAGGTGGCTTTGTCGGTAAAGTTGTCGCGGCACGGGAACCACGCCTTGCCGGCATTATGGGGATATTCGTATATGGCTATGCCGAGATTGTAGTAGATATTGTCGTCGAAGTAGAAACCGCCCCATTCCTGCGGCATAACATGCTGACCCTTGCGGTAGAAGACAGTCATAGTCACAGTATCGCCAACAGAGCCACCGAAATGTGTGGTCAGCAAGCGATGTTGCTGGTCGTAGTTAAAGGGGATGTTGATGCCGTCAACAAGCACCGAATCAATCGTCGAGGGGCATAGTTCGAGGGCAAGGCTATCGACGTGACGCAATATACGCATTGTGACGGCAGCCGACCCTGAAATCTGCCTATTATGCAGGTTTCCGATATCAAGTTGTAAGTCGTAATGGAGAGCGTCGATGCTGTCGGCAACACCATTTTGGGCAATAATCCTGCCACAAAAGAGCAAGGAGATGAGCAAAAGGAGTGTTTTTGTCTTCATATTCGTATTCAGGTTCTTTCTATCGTTTCTGATTGAAAAACGTTTATTTATTGGAAAAATCTACAGGGAGAGTGAACTCTTGCCTTACTGGTTTATCTAAATATGAGCCTGGTTTCCACTTGGGCATCAAACGCACAACTCTCAACACTTCTTCACCAGCACCGCCTCCAATATCACGAAGAATAGAGGGATTAGTAATACTACCATCTTTCTCTATAGTAAACTTAACAACAACTATACCCGAAGTATCTAATTCGGAGGGGTATTTGATATTTTTGTTCAAGAAGGCATACAGAGAATCTTCTCCACCTGGGAATTCAGCAAATTTCTCATTTATCATGCCCAACAGCATTTCCTCTTCCTCGACAAATTCCTCATCCTCAGGTTCAGCAACCAAGGAACCAGATGCTTCATTACTCTCATTGGGGCTTCCATCTTTAATCTTGAAGGAATAGGCAGGCTCGCTAGTATCGAAATGGTCAACTGGATTCAGTATAGCGATGCCTTCCAATTCAAGCGTGTCGGCATCAGTAGTGTTCAGCACATCCAAATCGTCATCTTCCTCCTCAATTCCACCCGTTTGGATAACCTCATAAGTATCGTCCGCACGACTGAGAATCTTGGATGATGATGCTGTTTCGCCTCCACACGACGCCAATGTCAGACTTATTCCCGCAACGGTCACAGCTTTTCCTAACGCCTGACGGTGAGTGAGTTCATTCTCAAGATAGTGCAGCTCATACTCACAACGAGGACAGGTGCCCCTACATTCGCCTTCGTAGGTACACTCCGGTTGTTGTAGCTCGATGCCATTCTCGTCGGCAATTTGGCGACGGAGGGCTTTGAGTTGGTGGCAGATGTTCTTTCCTCGTTTCATAAGTTAACTATTGTAATTTAGCCATTTAGCGGACATAACTCCTCTTACCCACTCTTTTCGGTATGCGTAATCCTGCATCAGAATTTGACGACGTCGATGAGGCGGACGCCATCGAGCCATACGGCTATGCATCCAACAGCTCCATCTTCGGCGGCATCTTCCCAATTCTCAATGGGTTGCAAGGTCTTTGCATTTACTATCTCGAAGTATTCGGGTTCAAACTTAAGGCCATTGGGGCATTGCTCGGCATTGACCTCATGGAAAGAGCCAAGAGTATCCATTACCCATTCCTTAACATCGTCAACATCCTCACATTCTGCCATTTCGGCAGCTTGTTCCAAGGTGGCGTTGATGGCAGGAGCAATGGCTCTTGCTTCGGGTGAGAGGCGCATGTTGCGACTGCTAAGGGCAAGACCGTCGTCGGCACGCACTATGGGGCAAGCGACAATCTCGATGGGGTACTTGATTTGCTCTATAAGGTTGCGGATGATGGCGAGCTGCTGATAATCCTTCTCACCGAAATAGGCACGCTTAGGCTCAACGATGTCGAACAGACGACGCACCACAACGGCGACGCCAGAGAAATGGCCAGGACGCTGCGGACCTTCCATAACCTCCTCGAGAGGACCGAAATGATATTCGTCCTTTACGGGTTCGGGGTACATCTCCTCGACGGAAGGAATAAAGGCAAAGATAACATTGCTGCCTGGTTGAAGCTCATTCTCAAGCTTTTCGATCTTCTCGCAATCGGCATCTACTGTGCGTGGGTATTTTGCGAGGTCTTCCTTGTTATTAAACTGTATGGGGTTGACAAAAAGGCTTACGACAACGATGTCGTTCTGCTCTTTGGCTTTGCGTATCAGGGACAGATGACCTTCGTGAAGGGCACCCATTGTGGGGACGAGACCTACGGTTTTGCCTTCTGATTTGGCATTTGCAACTGCTTGCTTTAATGATGCTACTGTGGTGAATTTTTGCATGATGCTATTTAAAGTTTGATAAGGTTATAAGGTTAAAAGGTTTTGCGTTATAATTAGGAATTGTATAGATGTTCCAGTTATCAACCGTCGACTTCCTCATAAGGTGTGAAGCCTTCATCGTCGGTATCGGAGTCGTGATTGCGGGGTTTGTATTGGGTCTTGTTGAGCCATTTGTTCGGAAGCTCAAGGAGATAGTTAAGCAGCGTAATAATGAGGCTGAATAGGAGTGCATAGCCGAAGGAGTCAACTTGGAAAGGTCCTACTATTGCAGCTGCCAACTGGATAATCAAAGCGTTGATTACGAATATGAAGAGTCCCATCGTCAACACCGTGAATGGCAAGGTGATGAATATAAGTATGGGACGAATGAAGTTGTCGAGAAGTGAGATGACGAGTGCGGTAAGGACCGCGACGGTGATGCTGCTGCCTTCGATACGCACACCAGGAAGTATGCGGATGGCGATAATGATGGCGAGAGTGAGCACGATTGTTCGTGCCAGGAAACCTGGGAAACCCGATTGCCGTCTTTGGTGATTTGAAATTGTAATTTTCATAATTCTATCTCTCCTTTTCCTTGTCGAATGATTTCCAAGTTGCCGCCGCTGCAATCGACTACGGTGGATGGTATATCATCCCCTATTCCGCCGTCGACGACGATGTCGACATGCTTGGCGAAGAGTTCGTAAATCAACTCAGGGTCAGTAACATACTCCGATTCGCGTTCTTCGTCAAGCGTGCGCACGGAGGTGCTGATAAGGGGTTTGCCAACAGCTTCGATGATGGCATTGCAAATCGGGTTGTTGGGTACGCGGATGCCTATCGTCTTGTTGGTATTGAGGTAGTTGCGTGGCACCTCGTTAGAGGCATCCATGATGAAGGTGAAAGGTCCCGGAAGGGAGCTCTTGAGAATGGCGAAGGTGTCGCGATCCATCGGACGCACATACTCGGAGACCTGCGAGAGTGAGGAGCAGAGCATAGAGTATTTTGCCTGCTTGAGGGAGAAGCCCTTGAGACGGGCAATGGTTTCAACCGACTTCTTATACTCCATGCTGCAGACGAAAGCATAGAGCGTATCGGTGGGAATTATGACAATTCCACCCTCATTAAGCACGTCAGCCACCTTGTTGACATCGTGATAATTAGGATTGTTTTCGTATATCTTTAGAAGCATCTGTAGAGCTTTTTTGAAACTGCAAAAATACGAAAAAAATCTGATTGGTAAGATAGAAGCTGTTTTTAGGCAAGAAAACTTCATTCATAACTGACATGACCAATTGCTAAAAAACGCATTTTTTTGAGTAAACCTTAAGTAGGAGTTAAGTGGGAGTTAGGTAGGAGTTAAGTAGGAGTTAAGTCAGACTTAAGTTAGACTTAAGTTAGAGTTAGGTTAGAGTTGAAAATATCTTTTCGCATCCTTTTTTGAGACAATCATCAAAGGGTGCGGAAAAGGGGGTTAGCGTCTTTTTTTAATAGGGTACATAATAAAAGCAGCATTTAGGCGTTAATGATGTTCATTAGGTATGGTTTTGCTTGGTGGCATTGACGAACGGCGAGAGAGCCATCGATGCGCTATACCAAACTGATTATTAACTTTATTCATCAAACGACAATGAGAAAGAGTCTTCTTATAATAGCTGTTATGACTTGCATGATTGCAAGTTCGCAGGCACAAGAGAATGTTGTATTTGCTGACCATTTCAGGGATTCGGCACTAAGGGTCGACTATCTGAGGTCGGGATGCAAGAAGCATGACACTTGCGTGTTGAGCAAGTTCGTATACCAGAACGACATGTGGGCAGGTTCGCTGACGCAGCTCCTCGACCCTATCGACAATGGAGAATACCGTATTGTTGTGGCCGAACCCAAAAGCGGACGCATGCTTTACTCGCGCTGCTACAATACCCTTTTCGAGGAATACCGCTCAACGATAGCCGGAAGGGTCAAGGACAGCGTGGCGACTTTCGAAGAGACGATGCTTGTGCCGTTCCCGAAACATAGGGTTGACATACTGTTGCAGAAGAGGGATGCCAAAAACCAGTTCTTCACTTCGGCAAGGTTTGCTTTCGACCCATCGACCTTCCGCTGCAAGCCACTCCCCGGCAAGAGACCCATAGAGCTGCTTAACAACGGCGACCCACACAATAAGATTGATGTCGTCATCGTTGCTGAAGGCTACGGCAAGAAGGATGCGCGGAAGATGAAGGAGGATTTCCAGAAATTCGCACAATATACAGTAGAGCAGGAACCTTTCAAGAAACGTAAGGGCGACTTCAACATCTGGGGCGTGGGAATGCTGATGAACGAAAGCGGCGTGACTGACCCTAATGCCAACCGATATGTGGAGAGCGCTGTGGGGTCGACCTACAACACATTCAACATGGATCGTTACCTGATGACTACCAACATCTTCCGGCTGCACGACCTGCTGAGGGGTGTGGCTTACGACCATATCATCATCATGGCCAACTGCGACACATACGGCGGAGGAGCCATTTACAACTACTACGCATTCAGTGCCGTACAGAAGATGTCGATGTGGATATTGCCACACGAGCTTGGACACTCGATAGGAGGTCTTGCCGACGAATACGTGGAGGACGACTCTAACTATAACCGCCGCTATGTGGGCATCGAGCCTTTGGAGCCAAACATCACGTCGCTGGTGAATTTCGAATCGAAATGGAAGAACATCGTTCCCGAAGGGACACCTATTCCGACCGAGCCGGTGAAAGGTCTTGGCAAAAGGGAGAACGGTCCTGTGGGAGCATACGAGGGTGCCGGATATCTGGAGAAGGGTTGCTATCGCCCTTGCACCAAATGCATGATGCGCGACTATGCCGCATTTTGCCCCGTGTGCACCAAGCGGCTGCACGAGATATTCGATCTTTATGTAAAATAGCGGATTTCAATACCACGAATGGCAAGAATAGCGAAATACATATTTATATTGTTGGTGGCGATGACGACGCTTACCTCGTGCGTGAAGGAGGAGCTGTTCCTGAGCGACACATCGGCTAAGCTTGCCTTCTCGTCGGACACCGTCGCGTTCGATACCGTCTTCACGGCAATGGTGACGACCACGAGAGAGGTTAGAGTATACAACAACTACGACGAGCCGCTGCTGATTGATGCCGTCACCATAGAGGGACAATACGCTAACAGGTTCCGCCTCAATGTTGATGGCGACACCAACCGCGTGGCACGCAATGTGGAGATTGCCGCCCACGACAGCATCTTCGTCTTCATTCAAGCCAATATCAACCCCAACGACCAGACAAACCCATTCTTGATTGACGCCAATATCGTCTTCAATTTCAACAACAAACAGCAACGACTACCCATAGAGGCCTATGGCCGCAACGCCGTTTATCATGTTCCCACCTACACTCACCAGATTTACCAACTCTACATCAATCGCCGAGGACAGATAGACACAATGTGGATTCCATTCTCCATCATCGACTGCAACACTTGGGATCATACGCTGCCGCATGTGGTTATGGGTTATGCCGTAGTGAACAGCAACGAGACGCTGCACCTTACCGCCGGCGACGAGATTTACTTCGCCAACAACGCCTGCCTATGGGTATATGACAGCGCCACACTCGACGTGCGAGGCACTATGGAAAAACCCGTATTGTTCACCTCGATGAGACACGACGGCTACTACGACAGCCTTCCTGGCCAATGGAGCCATATCTGGCTCTCGCAAGGTAGCAAAGATAACCATATTGAATGGGCACACATAGAGAATGGCACCTATGGATTGATGGTCGACACAAACGTCAACAACAACCCCACACTAGAAATCACCAACAGCGTGATTTGCAACCACTCGGAGAGAGGCATCTTGGGGCAAGGTGCATATATTGTGGGCGACAACCTGCTGGTGTATAACTGCGGCACCGCTTTGCTCGACCTTCATTATGGCGGCCGCTACATCTTCTCCAACTCCACCTTCGCCAACTATTGGCGATACAGCTCGCGCAAGACACCCTCGGTGGTCATCAACAACTATTATGCCTACAACGAGACGACCATCTTCCCACGACCGCTGCGTGAGGCGACCTTCCGCAACTGTATCATCTATGGCAACTTCAGCGGCTCGAACAACGCAGGTGAAATCAAGTTCGACCAATTGGAAGGCTGCGACTACAACTGCACATTCAGCCATTGCCTGTTGCGTTCAAGCCTTATAGACAATGGCGACGAGACAGTAATACTCAACAGAGACCCCCTATTTACCAATCCTCAGGAGAACAACTTCGTACCCCAAGAGGAGTCACCAGCCATAGGAGCGGGAAATGCCAACTACCTAATCTCCAACACCGACCTTCACGGCACTCCCCGCTCCAATCCGCCCACAATAGGAGCTCTGGAACCTATAAAACAATAGCAATTCTACATCTTTCTCTCTTTCACGATTAGTCACATCATAAAACCAAACTCAAAAACCCCTTCCAATGTACAACTACATATCCGGCCGACTTGACGAAGCAACACCCACCTATGCAGTAATCGACTGCGGTGGTGTGGGTTACCTTCTTGAGATAACCCTCAACACCTATTCAAAAATCAAAGATATGCAGCAAGTCAAGCTGCTCGTTCACGAGATTGTGCGCGAAGATGCTCACCTGCTGATAGGCTTCTTCGATTCTGCCGAAAGGGAGATGTTCCGCCTGCTGATATCCGTCAACGGAGTGGGAGCAGCAACAGCACGCGTGATGCTCTCGTCGCTAACTGTCGACGAACTGATGCGAGCCATTGTCGACAACGACGCAAAGAGAGTGCAAAAGGTGAAAGGCATAGGTGCCAAAACGGCACAACGCATAATCCTCGAGCTGCGTGACAAAGTGGATCCTGCAGCAATGATGGGCAGCGAAGGCATAGCTCCGACAATAACGAACAATAAAAACAGCGAAGAGGCGTTATCTGCTTTGGTTATGCTCGGATTTCCAAAAGCAGCAGCCGAGAAGGTTCTCAACAAGGTGGCCGACAGCAATCCTGCTGCCTCTGTGGAGGAGCTTATCAAGCTTGCGCTTGCTCACGGAATCTAATCCTACAATCAACGATATAACGCATCATAACCTCATAACTATACTACTTCATAACGATAATATCTAGAAACACTAACATCGCCAACAACCTCTATTCATTATACTTCAACCTCTAATACCTACCTTTAACTATCAATCTTTCTCTTCCAAATATTGCCCATCGTCTCACCGTCATCTTCCGATGCATGGTTTTGTTGGCTTTAGTGCTGATCGCTGCTCCTGCAATGGCGCAAGTTGAACCAGACGTTCCTGACAGCTCTGGCACCGAGCTCCACTTCCCCATTCCTTCGACAGGAAGCGACCAACCGCAAAGCCCTATGTACCTCAACAATCCGTCGAACATGACTACGACAGTTGAGTACGACCCCGATGTGCATGGATATGTGAAGATTACCAAGGTTGGCGACGTAGTCATCAGCCGCCAATATATGTCCTTCCAAGAGTATCAAGATTACCGCATGGGACAACTGATGAACGACTTTTGGGGAGAGAAACTGGAGCAAAACAGCGCAACAGGAGGCGGCGAAGAGGGATTGCTTAGCAAGATACCCGGATTCAACGAGATAAGTCGCAAGCTGGAGAGTCTCAAGGAGATGCCCGAAATCAAGATAACCCCTTCGGGGAGTGCCGACCTTACGCTACAAATGGTCAACAACTACACCAATAACCCATCTATTGACGAAAGCCGTCGCAGCGTCACCAACTTTGACTTCGACGAGAATATCCAGCTGACACTCAATGCAAAGATTGGCGACCTCATCAATACCGACATCAATTGGAACACACAGGCAACCTTCGACTTCGAGAATCAGATAAAACTGAAATATGAGGGCAAAGAGGATGACATCATCCAACTTCTGGAAGCTGCCGATATCTCGTTTCCACTCAACACCACCCTCATCAAGGGTAGCCAGAGGCTCTTTGGTGTCCACTCGAAACTGAAATTCGGCAAACTGACCGTCGATGCAGTTTTCAGCCAAAAGGAGACCTCAACAGAAAACATGCAGGTACAAGGCGGCGCATCGGCACAAGAGTTCGAGATTCGTGCCGACGAGTACGAAGAGAACCGCCACTACTTCATCGCCCAGTACTTCTACGACAACTACAACAAGGCTATGTCGACCCTTCCCGTGGTCAACAGCAATATCAAGATTATACGCCTTGAGGTGTGGCGCACAAATATCGGTGCTGCCGTAACCAACAACCGCAACATCTTGGCTCTCACCGACCTTGGCGAGCACGTCACTTCGTCGCCAGGCGTCTATGCTGGCACTTCGGTGCGCCCCGACGGCTATCGCAGCAACAACCTCATGCAACTTATCAACACTTCGGCAGTACGCAGCGTCAACAGCATCAGCTCCTATATGGAAGGTCTCGGATTCTCAGGCGGCAAAGACTACGAGAAAGTTGAGAGTGCTCGTCTGCTTAATTCTAATGAATATACATTCAACTCCCAGCTGGGATTCATCACCCTTTCACAGCCTCTTGCCAACGACCAGATATTGGCTGTAGCATTTCAATATCAAGTGATTGGCGACACAACTGTTTATCAGGTAGGAGAACTTACCACCGATGGTGTCAACGACCCCAATACCCTTATCGTCAAACTTATCAAGGGGTCGGCCGTGAATAGCCGCAGCCCTCTATGGAAGCTGATGATGAAGAATGTCTACTTCCTGAAAAGCACACAGATAAGCCGCGATAATTTCCGACTCAACGTCCTTTATGAGAATCCAGAAGGTGGTGTAGGTATCGGCTACTTCACCGAAGGTCCCCTCGAAGCTACTCCCTTGGTGCAGGTCTTTGGTCTTGACCGTATGGATGCCTCGCAGAGCTACTATTATCCCGATGGAGTCTTTGACTGGTTCGACAGCGCTGCTTATAAGGGAGGTACCATCCAGGCAACGACAGGTCGAATCTTCTTCCCTTATGTGGAGCCCTTCGGCAAAGACCTCCGCGAAATGCTTGGTGACAACACGCTTGCCAACCGCTACTGCTTCGACTCGCTGTACACTATGACACAAACACTTGCGCAACAGTATGCCGACAAGAACAAGTTCTACCTCGAGGGTTATTACACCAGTTCTGTGAGTGGAGAGATTCAGTTGGGATACAGCGTCACTCAAGGTTCTGTCTCTGTTACTGCCGGAGGTATGCCACTCATAGAAAATGTTGACTACACCGTCGACTACACTATGGGTACGGTACGTATCATCAACGAAAGCCTGCTGGCATCTGGCACCCCCATCAGCGTCAGCTCTGAAAACAGCTCTTTCAGCATGATGACCAAAACCATGCTGGGTTTGCACCTCAACTATGAGTTCGACCCCGACATCAACCTCGGTGCCACATTCATGAACCTGAGAGAAAAGCCGTTAACACAGAAAAACAATTTCGGCGACGAACCCACAAGCAACTCCATCTGGGGCATCGACTTCAACTATCGTCACGACGTTCCCTTAATCACCAAAATCATTGACAAGCTGCCTGGAATCCAAACCAAAGCACCCTCTACCCTAACACTACAGGCAGAGTTTGCTCACTTCATTCCCGGTATGGCCAATACTGGCAGCGACGACGGCAAGGTAACCTATATCGATGATTTCGAGGGAGCTGAGAGCAATATTGACCTAAAAGGCTATTCATTCTGGCATCTGGCCTCTACGCCACAGGATTACCGCAACTCGCTGGCGCTCTTCCCCGAGACGGGTCCTGGCACAGGATTGGCATACGGTTTCAATCGCGCTAAGCTAGCGTGGTACAGCGTGAGCAACACCTTCTTCCAAAGCAACTGTCCTGAAAACATCGACGAGAACGACCGCTCTCATCCCTACGCCCGCCAAATTGACCAGAAGGAGGTCTTTCCAAACAAGAGCATCGCTGCTGGTGAGAACAACCGCGTCTTCGAGCTCAACCTCGCCTTCTATCCATCAGAAAAAGGACCTTACAACTACGATGTGGCACCGACAGCCTTCAGCTCCGGTATCGACCAAAACGGATTCCTCAACAACCCCAAAAGCCGCTGGGGCGGTATCATGCGCGAGCTGACCTACACCGATTTCGAAAGCCAAAACATCGAGACAATAGAGTTTTGGCTCATGGACCCCTTCATCGACCCCACGACAGGCGAGCATGACGACTCTAAGGAGGGCGGACGACTCTATATCAACTTGGGTGACATCAGCGAGGACATCCTCCGCGACGGTCGCAAAGCCTTTGAGAACGGCCTTCCTACGGCAAACACAGATGAAGCTTTTGCCTCCAATCCTGTCGACACCACCATCTGGGGTCGCGTTGCCAAGATGCAAGCCGTGGTCAACGCTTTCGACAACAACGAGGCTTCTCGCCACTATCAGGATATCGGCTACGATGGTCTTAGCAGCGCCAACGACCTCGGAGATGAGCAGAGCTTCTTTGCCGACTACTTGCAGAGTATAGCTCTCTTGCACGGCACTTCGTCGCAAGCCTACCAGATGGCTGCCGCTGACCCCTCAAGTGATGACTTCCGCTATTTCCGTAGCTCTTACTACGACCAGAATAATGTCAAAATCAACGACCGCTACAAATACTATAACAACCCTGAAGGCAACTCGGTGAGCGATGCCGACAATCCTGAAGACTATTCTACTGAGGGCTCTTCCTATCCTAACATTGAGGACATCAACCGCGACAACACCCTCAGCGAGAGCGAGAACTACTACCAATATGTCATCAACCTGCGACCCAACCAGATGGTCATAGGTCAGAACCATATCGTCGACATACAGGAAGCCCGCAATGTGCAACTTGCCAATGGCACCACGACAACATGCCGCTGGTATCAGTTCCGTATCCCAATACGCGAACCCGACCAGAAGATTGGCAACATCAACGGATTCCAGTCGATACGTTTCATGCGTATGTTCCTCAACGGATTCGAGGAACCTGTCATACTGCGTTTCGCCACCCTCGAGCTGGTGTATGGCACATGGCGCAAATACAGCGAGGACCTTCTGCAACCTGGCGACTACCCCACCGGCATGGGCGAGAACACAACCTTCACCCTCAGCACCGTCAACATTGAGGAGAACGGTTCGCGTCAGCCAGTACCCTACAACCTGCCTCCCAACATTGAGCGTGAGTCTTGGTACTCCACCTCGTCGGCATACACCGAACTTAACGAACAGGCTCTCGAACTCAACATCCAGGAACTCAATCCTGGCGACGCCCGCGCCATCTACCGCAATTCGCAGTATGACCTTCGCTACTACGGCAAGATGAAGATGTTTGTCCACGCCGAGAAGAAATTCGAGACAGAAAACCTCAACGACGGCGACCTGACCCTCTTTGTACGTCTCGGCAGCGACTACACCAGCAACTACTACGAATACGAGGTGCCGCTGCAACTCACCCCATGGGGAACTTCGTTCGAAAGCAAAGATATCATTTGGCCTGATGCCAACAATGTTGAGATTGACCTTCAGAAGATGGTCGAAATCAAGACCAACCGCAACCGACATATCCGCAATGGTGAACTGGAATATAACAGCACTTCTCTCTATAGCGAAATAGCAGATGGCCATCGCTATACAGTCATGGGGTCACCAAACCTCGGAAAAGTGAAGGTTATCATGGTGGGAGTACGCAATCCCCGCAAGCAGACGCTGGACGATGCTGGCGACATGATGCCTAAGAGCGCCATAGTGTGGATTAATGAGCTGCGTCTCTCCGATTTTATCAATAACGGCGGATGGGCTGCTATGGCGTTGGCTCGCACCAACCTCGCCGATATCGGCAACCTCTCACTCTACAGCTCATATACTACATCTGGATTCGGTAACCTCGAGGACAAACTCAACAAGCTGGAATTAATAAATACCTTTAATCTTCAAACGACCCTCAACCTCGAGGTGGGCAAGTTCTTTCCCGAAGACTGGGGAGTGCACATCCCACTCTATGTCGACTATAACAACCAGATTGGTAGCCCCGAATACAACCCTCTCGATCCTGATGTGAAACTCAAGGATGATCTCAAGACCTATAAGACTATGGCGGAACGCGACTCTGTGCGCAAGATGACACAACAACGTAAATCCACCACCAACATCACCCTTACCAATATCCGCAAAGACCGCACAGGCAAGTCGGCATTGAAGCCTCACTTCTACGATATCGCCAACTTCTCTGTCTCGTATGCCTACAGCGGTGAACGCTCCAGCGACGACGATATAGAATACTACAACAAAGACCAACATCGTGGCGGACTTACCTACAATTTCGCTGTCAACCAGCCGAAACAGTTTAAGCCTTTCGAGAAGATGAAGCCCTTCCAAAACAAGAATCTGAAGTTTGTCAAGGACTTTAACATCTACTATCAACCTAAGAACATCAGCTTCAGCACCGAAATCTATCGCGACAACGAGGAGACTCTGCTCCGCAACAAAAGTGCTGCCCTCGTTATCATGAACCCTACCTACTTCAAGCAGTTCACATGGCAACGTCAATATAACGTGCAGTACGACTTGGCACGCAGTTTCCACATCACTTACGACGCTACTGCCAATGCACGCATAGATGAACCGCCTGGAATGGTTGACCGCAGCTCCAGCGACTCGCTATGGAGAGATATCTTGCATGGAGGCACTATGCAAAACTTCCTGCAGAACATCAACATATCATGGGATTTGCCTATCAACAAGCTGCCCTACATGGATTTTCTGCGCACTCCCATCACCTACCGCACCAATTACAACTTCCTCGGAACCACCCTCGCTCTTGCCGACCAAGGTGCCGTCATAAGCAACAATACCGTCATCTCCCTTAGTGCTCAAGGCAACTTCCAGACTCTCTACAACAAATCGAAACTCCTCAAGAAAGCCTACGCAAAGAAGCCTCCCAAGAAGAATGAGGTCAATAAGAAAGGCAAAGATGCCGACAAAGACAAGAACGAACTCGACAAGAAACGTGGTCTCGAACAACGCAAAGCTGACGATCGTGTAGCCGACTCCCTACGCAAAGCACAGCTACAAGAGCGACTGCAAGACCTTGCCTATTTCGGACTTCGCCTTGCCACCTCTGTTAAGAATATCAACTTCCAATACAACAACACTTTCGGTGCTACCATTGCTGGCTTCATGGGCGAGAGCCGCATAGTAGGTCTTGACCCCTCCAACCATTGGGCTCCCGGAGCCTCATTCGTGCTTGGATTGCCCGACAATTCTTCTTTCGATATCAATAACACATCTATCCAGAATAGCACCATCGAGAGTCTGCTTCGCGACGACTTGCTGTCGCAGGACACTCTCATGAACACCCCGAACCTGGGCAATCGCAATCGCGTCATCACTCTCCAAGCCACAGTAGAACCTCTACGCGACTTCCGCATAGAGCTCTCTGCCAACCAAAACTACTCGTCGCACCAAGAATATTACTACAAGTATAGCAATGCATCGGGTTATGTTGAAGGTCCGCTCTCGCCTATGACCAGAGGCTCTTACACCACGACGACATGGGCATTCCAAACAATGTTCAAAGACCGCGATGAACTCTTCAGACAGTTTGTCGATTCTCGAACCGACATAGCCATGAGCCTCGCCGACCTCAACCCCGACCCCTACTGCGACCAGATGGTTCGCGACACTATGAACGGTCTCTACTACCCTGCCGGCTACGGTGCCAACCAACAGACAGTACTCCTCACAGCATTCCTCTCCACCTATATGGGCAAAGACAGCAAGAGCTTCTCGCCCTTCATGAAGATGCCAATGCCTAACTGGAGCATCAACTACAACGGTCTCAGCAAGATTGAATTCCTTAAGAAATGGTTTACTAACATCTCCATTTCACACAAATACAGCTCTACCTACAGTGTTGGCAATTTCTACACTGATGCAGCCATCAGTGCCATAACCGAAGGTTACGACTATGGCACCGAAACCATTACCAACAACAACGGCGACTACATAGCTCCTGTGAGCATGGATGGTGTCATCCTAAGCGAACAGTTCAGCCCTCTCATCATGCTCAGCGTCAACATGGTCAACAGCTTCAACTTCAAACTCTCCATTCAGAAGAG
This sequence comes from uncultured Bacteroidota bacterium, assembly GCA_902796265.1. Taxonomy (GTDB): domain Bacteria; phylum Bacteroidota; class Bacteroidia; order Bacteroidales; family P3; genus Colimorpha. Next base: position 6,704 of record CADBOG010000146.1, on the reverse strand, counting down.
CCGCAACCTTGGCTTGAGTTTCTCCAACAACCAGCTTACCGAGACTTACCGCGACGGTATCACTTTTGGTACTGGCTACCGCTTCAAAGACCTTGAGTTCCATATCAAGGCCGGCGACAAGACCCACCATCTGAAGAGCGACCTCGTGCTGCAAGCCAACATCACCTACAACAGCAACATGACCATGATACGCAAAATCAACCAGAACACCAACCAGATATCTTCTGGCTCAAAAGTATGGATGGCTGAAGTCAGTGCCGAATATGCGCTCAGCACCACCCTCACTCTCCGCGCCTTCTTCCAGACAAACATCAACAAACCCTATATCAGCAACGCCTTCCCCAACTCCACTACCAAAGGCGGTATCACCGTCCGTTTCTCATTCTAACCTACCTATAATTTTTTCCTAAAAAAACATAAAAGTCCTTACCCTACATAATTTCAAAGCCATTTTGCGGTTATTTATTATTATGAACAAAAAAATCATCCAAATAATATCGATTCTTTTCACAATCGTCATCCCTTTCGCCGCCATAGGCCAGAACAACAACACTAAGAAAGACAATAATAAGGTAGTAAACGTCAACAAGCTGGACGTTATATACCACGACGAAGACCAAGAATACAACGACATAACTATCGACCAGAAGGAAGATGAGCGTCCTGCAATACCTTCAACCATTGCCGCACCTGCGGAAGATGACGACGATGAGGAACTTCAGAATGCCAACCAGCTCTATCGCCCAGAGCAGATGGGCGAAGGTGTAGACAGCGAGTTCGACATCCTCTATGCCAGTATGGATTACGATGTCATCCACTACGCCAGCAACGAGGAGCTTCCCAATGGTGTCACCATCCACCTTGTTGACAAGGAAAAGGGTCGCAAGTTCTGTTTCCCCACTCCCGAGCACGCGCGCTTGTCGTCACACTTCGGTGCTCGCCGCCGTCGCTGGCATTATGGTGTAGACCTTGCCCAACCGACAGGAGAACCCATCTATGCCGCCTTCGATGGTATTGTCCGCATCTCTAAAAGGAACAGATCTTACGGCAACCTCGTTGTCGTACGCCATTTCAACGGTCTCGAAACCTACTATGCCCACTTGTCGCAGATTGACGTGAACCCTGGCGACACCGTACGTGCAGGTGCTGTCCTTGGCCTCTGCGGAAACACAGGGCGCAGTTATGGCAGCCACCTCCACTTCGAGATGCGCTATATGGGTAAGGCTATGAATCCCGAATATGTAGTAGACTGCGTCAACCATAAACTCCACAGCGACGAGATTACCCTCACTCCCGCCTATTTCGCCAAAAAGGGAAGCTCACGACAGTCCCCCACCCCAGGCGAGATTGCACGCGTCAACCAAGGCATTGGCTCAGCCGACAACAGCAGCGCTACTGTCGCCGATAGCCAACAGCGTGACCCGTCAAAAGCAAAAGTCACTACTGAATCCAATCCAAAAAGCAAAGCAAAACAACAAAGCCAAGGACAAGCCAAATACTATAAGATTCGCAGCGGCGACACTCTTAGCAAAATCGCTGCCCGCAACGGCACCACCGTCAAAAAGCTCTGCAAACTCAACGGCATAAAGGAAACTACCGTTCTCCAGATAGGCAAAAAGATACGCGTGAAATGAGAATAGACATACTCACTCTTTTCCCCAATATGATGACGATGTTCTTCGAGGAGAGCATCGTCAGCCGTGCTCAAAAGAAAGGGCTTGCCGAGATTCATTTCCACGACTTGCACGACTACTCTCTGACACGCTATGGCAGTGTCGACGACTACCCTTACGGTGGTAATGCCGGTATGGTGATGGCAATAGAACCACTTGCCAACTGCATTGAGAAACTGCAGGCCGAACGACAATATGACGAGGTGGTTTATACTGCCCCCGACGGTGAACTCTTCACTCAAAAGTGCGCCAATCAGCTCTCTCTCTTAGAAAATGTGATTATCCTCTGCGGACATTACAAGGGTGTCGACGAACGTCTGCGCGAGCACTTCATCACACGTGAGATTTCCATTGGCGATTATGTCCTCACTGGCGGCGAGTTGGCTGCAGCAGTCATCAGCGATGCCGTCATAAGATTACTCCCCGGCGTTATCGGCGATGAGCAGTCTGCCCTCGAGGATTCCTTTCAAGACGGACTTCTCGCACCGCCAGAGTACACACGTCCTCCTGAGTTCCGTGGATGGCGTGTACCCGACATACTACTCAGCGGCAACCATGCCAAGATAGCACAGTGGCGCTATGACCAAGCTCTCCAAAGAACCAAAGAACGCCGTCCCGACCTCCTCGAAAAAAACGACAATTAATCATTTATCGATATTAATAACAAACCTTTATAACCCTTAACCCTTCTCATTCATGACCGAATTCGAAAAATTTGCCACCCGTCATTGTGGCATTAGCAGCACCACCTACAGCAAATACACCTCAGCCATCAACCGCAACGCCATGGCTGGAATGGTTAGCGACTCTCTGACCCCCTATATCATTGAAGAGCGACAGCTCAACATGACACAGATGGATGTCTTCAGCCGTCTGATGATGGACCGCATCATCTTCCTTGGCACCGCCATCGACGACTATACCTCCAATGTCATACAGGCTCAGCTCCTCTTCCTCGAGAGCGTCGACAATACCAAAGACATCCAAATCTACCTCAACTCACCAGGAGGCAGCGTATATGCAGGTCTCGGCATCTACGACACCATGCAGTATATACAGCCTAAGATTGCCACCATCTGTACTGGTCTTGCAGCATCTATGGCCTCCGTATTACTCTGCGCCGGCGAGAAAGGCATGCGTTGCGCTCTGCCTCACAGCCGCGTGATGATACACCAGCCCATGGGTGGTGCCGAAGGTCAGGCTACCGACATGGAAATCACTGTCCGCGAAATCCAGAAACTCAAGAAAGAGCTCTACGAAATCATCGCACTCCACAGTGGCCAACCCTTCGAACAGGTTGAGAAAGACAGCGATCGTGACCATTGGTTCACCGCCGAAGAGGCTAAAGCCTATGGCATGATTGACGAAGTCCTCGTCCGCAAAGCCGACAAATAGTATTCTTTGCCCTATCACAAAAGCCCCTGCATGTAACATTTCACGCAGGGGCTTTTTTTGTTGTTTAAAACCACCTTCCTCCATACAATATAAAATCCTTATTTCCGTTATTTTGGAAAAAAGAATTATGCAGATAAAATTCATTAACCGCAGCCACCATCCGCTGCCCAAATACGAGACATCCCTTTCGGCAGGCATGGACCTTCGTGCCTTCCTGCCTGAAGGACCTATAACACTCCATCCCCTCGAGCGCACCCTCGTCAAGACAGGCCTCTTCATGGAACTACCAGCAGGCTATGAGGCTCAGGTACGCCCTCGCAGCGGACTGGCTCTCAAAAAAGGTATCACCGTCCTCAACTCACCAGGCACCATCGACGCTGACTATCGCGGTGAGATATGCGTCATCCTCATCAACCTCTCCAATGAGGACTTTGTCATCTCCGATGGCGAACGCATAGCTCAAATGGTCATCGCACGTCACGAGCAAGCGGAAATAATCGAGGTCACTGAACTATCCGACACTGAGCGAGGCACAGGCGGCTTTGGCCACACAGGAAAAAACTGACACGCACCTTTCGAACAGTGAAAACACATTGCAGACACAAGCTGGTCCTTTCTATTGCACTATGTGTGCAATTGTTCCTCTCGTCTTGCCATGCACAGCCGTCACTCCATTCCGACAATGTGCCATCCGTGCAAGGCGAGGAACTTTCAGACACCCAGCACCTACTAGTTGGTGCTGATATGATATTCAATGGGTTCTGTATTCCTCAAACCTCTTCCAGCGAACCTATACCTCTTATCAAAAAGAAGAATATCGCTGTCGTTGCAAACCAAAGTTCTCTTGTTGGCACCACACATCTTGTCGACACAATGCTCTCTGCAGGATTTGATGTTGTCAAGATTTTCTCCCCTGAACATGGATTCCGAGGCAACGCCGAAGCCGGTGCTACCATAAAAAGCAGCACCGACACAAAAACTGGCCTCCCTATAGTATCCCTCTATGGCAAGAATAAGAAGCCGACAAAGGAACAGATGTCCGACATTGATGTCGTCATCTTCGACCTTCAGGATGTTGGCTGCCGCTTCTATACCTATATATCTACTCTCCATTATGTCATGGAGGCCTGTGCCGAACGTGGCATCCCCTGCATCGTTCTCGACCGTCCCAATCCTAACTGCCACTATGTCGACGGCCCTGTCCTCGACACTGCCCACTATCGCTCTTTTATAGGCATGCACCCGGTCCCCATTGTCTATGGTCTCACCATCGGCGAATATGCAACAATGATTAACGGTGAGCACTGGCTGAAAAATAATCTGCAATGCGACCTCACAGTCGTAAAGATGAAGAATTACCACCGCGACAGCATATATCCTCTCCCCGTTGCCCCCTCTCCCAACTTGCAGACTAAGCAATCCATAGCTCTTTACCCTTCCCTATGCCTTTTCGAAGGCACCAACATAAGCGTAGGACGCGGAACTAAAACTCCTTTCGAAATCATAGGCTCGCCCGAATGCAATATTCCATGTTCTAATAGTATATTCAACATTGATGGTCAAAAAGTTCCAGCACTTTTCTTCTCTCCACACCCCATCAAGGGGGTCAGCGAGAACCCTCCCCACAACGGCAAACTCTGCCGCGGACTCAGCCTGAGTGATGTTAAAGTGGAAGCCAAATTCAACCTCAGCTGGCTGTTGACCATGTATGTTTATACACCTCACGACACATTCTTCAAGAAGAGCAATAGCTTCGAGCTCCTTGCTGGCACCGACCAGCTTCGCAAACAGATTCAGCAAGGCCTTTCTGACGAAGAGATTCGTGCCTCGTGGGAACCTGCCCTCACCAACTACAAGAAGACACGCAAGAATTATCTGCTATATCCCGACATACAATAGTGATTACCTTTCGCTTCATACTTTGCCTCCTCTTCGCCCCACTGACCATCTGGTATGCAGTAGGCGTTGCTGTTCGCAACCTCTTCTATCGCTTGAAGATAAAAAGGTCCGTCAACCCTGCCATCCCTACCATCGGCATTGGCAACCTGCGTATGGGTGGCACAGGAAAGAGCCCACACACAGAATACCTTATTCGTCTTCTCAGCAGACCTAACAATCAAGTTGCTCTTCTGAGTCGTGGCTATGGCCGCAAGACCAAGGGATTTCTTCTCGCCGATGACAAAGCCACAGCAGAGCAGATTGGCGACGAGCCTCTTATGATGCACCGTAAGTTTCCCAACATCACCGTTGCTGTCTGCGAGGACCGCGCCCAAGGCCTACAGAACCTACAAACCCAATCACTATCCACTAACAACCCATCGCCAATAGTTCTCCTCGACGACAGTTATCAGCACCGTCATCTGAACCCGGGTCTAATGATTCTTCTCACCGAATATAATGACCTCTACATAGATGACCACATCCTTCCTTTCGGCGACCTACGCGAATTCCGTAGCGGCAGCCGTCGTGCCGACATCATCGTTGTCACCAAATGTCCTCCTCTCCTCTCACCTCAAAAACGTCAGAAGATACGCAACCATCTCTCTCTCAGCAACTCGAGCAATCAAAAACTCTTCTTCTCCTATATCGACTACTCCGACCCCATCCCTCTCTTCTCTAACAATTATGCTTTCCCTACTCTCAACTCCCAATTGCTGCTCGTCTCTGGTATCGCCAACCCTGCCCCTCTGAAGCGACACCTCGAACGCCACTCCACGGTGTCGCACCTCAACTTCCCCGACCATCACAAATTCTCCCGTCTCGATTGCGAACTGATAATACGTCGATACAAAAGCCTCAAAGCCGACAACAAAGCCATCGTCACAACCGAGAAAGATGCCATGCGTTTTATTGACAGTCCCTTCCGTCACCTTTTCGACGAAATTCCCTTCTTCTACATACCTATCGAGGTCAAATTCTTCGAACAAAATGACTTCGATAGTGCCATTCTCGATTTTTTTCATAACTTTGCAAATCGAAAAAAAATCGACAACTAAAGATATATAAATACAAATCAGATTATTACCATTTTACATTCAAATATAAACCTTTAAACTTTACCCTTCATGGCCGAACTCACCGAACAAGAACAGATACGTCGCAATTCATTGGAAGAGCTCAAGAAGCTCGGAATCAACCCCTACCCCGCAGCCCTTTACGAGGTCAACGCCAAGTCGAACGAAATCTTGGAAGAATTCCCCAAGGACAACACTAAATTCCAGGATATCAGCATCGCCGGCCGCATCATGAGCCGCCGCATCATGGGTGCTGCCTCTTTCGTTGAACTTCAGGACAGCTATGGCCGCATCCAGCTCTATGTCAAACGTGACGAGATCTGCCCCGGTGAGGACAAGACTCTCTACAATACCGTCTTCAAACGTCTGCTCGACATCGGCGACATTATCGGCGTGACGGGCTATGTGTTTGTCACCCAGATGGGCGAGACCAGTATCCATGTGAAGAGCCTCAAGGTGCTCAGTAAGAGCCTGCGCCCGCTGCCCATCGTCAAGGAGAAAGACGGCAAAGTCTATGATGCTTTCACCGACCCTGAGCTCCGCTATCGCCAGCGCTACGTCGACCTTATCGTCAATCCTCAGGTGCGTGACACCTTCGTGCAGCGTGCCAAGATAGTCAACG
>CADBOG010000145.1 GCA_902796265.1 uncultured Bacteroidota bacterium | reverse complement strand
TACCTTCGGTCAACCAGTGTCTCCTATTATGTGCTTTTTTACTCATACTGGTTTTGTGGTTTGCAGGACTGACATTCTTTTAAGGATATGTCCGTCAACGCCGTATGCATCGGCGGGTACTCCTGCTTGTTATGAGCATTAAGCTCTTGACCTTGCATTGGCTCGGCAAAGCAAAAGGGATTTGCCCTGCTCTCGCTTTCTGCAAGGTTGAGTTCGTTGAGGATAGATTGTTGTTCCATCTCTGTTAATAATAGAAGATAATAAGAATTCCATTATATGACAAAAGTCACCGCTTTTCGCGGTGGCTTTTGTCATCTGATTACTTGTTCAGAGTCGATTATTATTTGTACTCATAATGGAATACAGAGCTATATGAACCGCGCATTTCTGATTCTGATATTGTCTCTGTTTGTGTACGCGTCAACGGCCACTCCCCGTCATAAGTATAGGTATATTTGTATTCTTCACCTGCAACATTAACCCCTGTGACATTGTTTTCGCTGAAAACAAGACAACCATTCATGTCTTCCCAAAGTGTAGGTATATTCATCAAAGGCAGAAATCCCTGAAGAGGATTCTTCTTGTCATCATACGAGAAGAGAATTGACTCGCCATCTGCAACCATCATCGATATATTATTGTCTTTCCACATTACTCTAATCGAGTAATGACCTAAAACATCTTTGGGGCTGTTGGAGACGGCAACATTATCAATGATTTTTTTTACTCTTGGTGACATTTCGTAACCAGGTACATAGCTGCACAAGATTAAGTTGGAGAGACGATCAAACACTTTCATCTGTTTGGTATTCATCGATTTATTATTTTTAGATTCAGCGTAATACTTTATCTCCGACAACTTGTCGCCATCGTAACTAAATCCAAGGAAATCCATAGTCATCCCCATGTAACTAGCCTGAATCTTTTCAATCCTTTTGCCATTGTAGACATAAGTAAACTCAATATCAACATCGCCAGAAGAACCAAATGGAGTATAAACCTTCGCAATACGTTTGCCATCATATTCAAACCTGACTGTTGCATACAATTCCGAAGAGCCCTCATCTATGTCGGGTTCATATAATTCGATACTTGAGATTTTTTTGCCATCCCAGTTCCATTTCTCCATAATAAGTTTAGGAGAAGAATAGTTATGGGCCTCCCATTCTTCTGTCTCAGGGTCAAGACTTTCTATATTTCCAGTTTCTGAATAATATATGGCTGAGATTTTCTCTTTGGGATTGAACACACCATCTTTCTTTCCACATGACGTAATCATGCAAACAGCAGCAACTATGGCTGCCAAATAAGTTACTTTCTTCATTTTTTTAGTGTTTGGTTAGTAATTGTAATTGTATTTGTTTTTATCGTCTTTCTCCTATAGCCAACCAAATCGCAAACCTTAAACCGTTTTGGGACGCGAACCGACGAGGGCATAGAACAGTATATATGCCATGCCTGCAACAATAATCCAGTAGCTTGCAAGATATGCAGTATTGCCGAATACATCGACAACTCCATTCTGTAACAGCGGAAGGATGCCGCCACCACATACCAATGCCATGAAGATGCCGGAAGCCTTCTCTGTGCTGCGACCCAAGCCCTCAACGGCGAGGTTGAAGATGCCGCCCCACATAACAGAGGTGCAGAGTCCTGTGCACACCAGCATAGCAGCTGCCAACGGCACACTCTCAAGTCCGAAACCACTGGCTCCGTTGAATGCCGGGAACTTGACCATGACAGTCGGAACAAACATGGCCGTCAAAACCAACACTATTGCGAGTGAGGCCACCACTCCAATCATGGCACGCGGCGACACCTTGCTGCCCACAAGACCTCCCACAAGACGACCTACAAGCATAAGGAACCAATAGGTGGCTGCTATAGAACCAGCTACAGCCTCTGCATTGACGCCTTCACCAAGGACGTTCAAATCGGGATTCTGCAACCACTTGTTCATCACATTGGGGATGCCAACCTCAACACCCACATAGATAAAAATACCTATCGCACCAAGCAGGAAATGGCGGTAGCTGAGAGGACTCCTAACCTCGCCAGATGCCATCTCCTTGTTCTGCCCTCCTGCCTCTGGGATATTGGTGAGCAGAATCACAATAAATGCAACTGCAAAGATGGCCAAAGCAGTGTACATCAACGGAAAGACATCCGAGATATGGGCGTTCTTTATGCCCTGGGGTATAAGAAGTCCAGTGAGGATGATTACAGCAGTACCGCACAACGAGTTGAACGTGCCGCCAAACTGGATGAGCTGATTGCCTTTGTTGCCGCCTCCTCCAAGACGGTTGAGCATCGGATTGACAACAGTGTTGAGCAGACACATGCTGAAACCGGCTATGAATGCGCCAAGCAGATAGATGCCAAAACTGGACCATACACCCGACAGTGTCTGGATGCCAACTCCAAGAAAACCTACGGCAACAGCAATAAGAGCTGTAGTCTTATAGCCCTTCTTTTGCAGAAGTGTGCCTGCAGGAATGCCCATCACTGCGTATGCTATGAAGTTGGCAAAAACACCTAACGTGCCCTGCCAGTTGGGGATGCTGAACTGGTGTTTAAGGATGTCTCCCATAGGCGATGCGAGGTTTGTCACGAATGAAATCATGCCGAATAGCAAAATCATGACAATAATGGGTATTGTGTAGTTCTGTTTATTTTCCATACGATAGGTTGTTTCGTGTTTTTTATATTTCTGAATGACTTAATTTTATGTTTCTGAATGACTATATACAGAAAAAGACAGCACCTATTTAGTATATGTGCTGTCTTTGTTTTTACAGTTAATTAACCTTTCAGGGCTTCAGAACCGCTGACGATTTCGATGATTTCGTTTGTGATAGCTGCCTGGCGTGCCTTGTTGTAGGAGAGCTTGAGTTCCTTAAGAAGTTCAGTAGCGTTGTCGGTTGCCTTCTGCATAGCCGTCATTCGGGCACCATGTTCAGAAGCCAGCGAATCAAGTATTACGCGATAGAAGTTGGCTCGCAATGTCATGGGAATCATTTCGCGTAGAATCTGTTCCTTGCCCGGCTCATAGATATAGTCGTTACGTCGCTCAGTAGTGTTTCCCGACTGACCCGTACCTGTGGTTATTATCGGCAACATCTGCTCGGTGGAGAGTATCTGGGTAAGGGAGTTCTTGAACTGGTTGTAGATTACTTCCACAAGGTCATAGGTCTTGTCGCAGAATGCGGCCATGATTTTCTCACAAAGTTCGACAATACTGTCGAAGGATGGATTGTCAAGAAGGTCATCATACTGAGCTGCCACAAGTCCTTGCTGTTTAGCGAAGAATTCGCTGCCGCGCTTACCGAGAGTAATCATCTTGACAGTGGGTGCTTGGCTCTGTGACATATAATAGTTGAGACGAGCCGAAGCCTGCTTGATGACATTCGAATTGAAAGCACCACAGAGTCCCTTGTTGGAGGTTACCACCACCAACAAGACATTCTTCACCTGTCGAGTCTCATGATATGGAGTAGTCACACCATCCTCAACATCGATATCGGAGATGATTTCCTGTAGCTTGGCAGCATAGGGGCGCATGCCGATGATGGCATTCTGTGCCCTGCGGAACTTGGCAGCCGACACCATCTTCATTGCCGATGTAATCTGCTGCGTGCTGCTGACTGAGGTTATACGGGTGCGAACTTCTTTTAAGTTTGCCATTTATCGTGGTTTATGGTTTAATGTTTACGGATTACGGAGATTGGATTGCTGTATCATCACTTCACCAATAAACATTAAACGTTAAACAATAAACAATTATTTAGTGTATTTTCCACTAAGGTCGGCTGCGACTTGTCGCATGGTTGCGATGTCGGCATCGAGCAATTTGCCTGCCTTGAGGTTAGCAAGAAGGTCAGCGTGGTTCTGCTTGAGCATGAAGAGATACTCTGTCTCGAAATTGCGAACCTTGTCGACTGGTACTTTCTGGAGCAAACCGTTGGTACCACAGAAGATGATTGCCACCTGTTCCTCAACCGGCATTGGCGAATATTGAGGTTGTTTGAGGATTTCCACGTTTCGGGCACCCTTGTCAAGAACAGCTTTAGTTGCTGCGTCAAGGTCACTACCGAACTTGGAGAATGCCTCAAGCTCTCGATACTGAGCCTGGTCCAGTTTCAGCGTACCTGCAATCTTCTTCATCGACTTAATCTGAGCCTTTCCACCCACACGCGACACTGAGATACCGACGTTGATGGCGGGACGAACGCCACTGTTGAAGAGGTTTGTCTCAAGGAATATCTGTCCGTCGGTGATGGAGATGACATTGGTGGGGATGTATGCAGAGACGTCGCCTGCCTGAGTCTCGATGATGGGCAATGCCGTCAGGGATCCGCCACCACGTACCTTATCCTTCAATGATGCAGGGAGGTCGTTCATCTGTCGAGCAATCTCGTCGCTCTGGATGATGCGGGCTGCACGCTCAAGAAGACGCGAATGGAGATAGAAGACGTCGCCAGGATAAGCCTCACGTCCAGGCGGACGACGGAGCAGCAACGAGACTTCACGGTATGCCACTGCCTGCTTGGAGAGGTCGTCATAGATTACCAAGGCATTGCGTCCCGTATCACGGAAATACTCACCTATAGCAGCACCTGCAAAAGGAGCATAGAACTGCATTGCTGCAGGGTCGGAAGCTGTGGCAGCCACAACGATAGTGTAAGCCATTGCACCCTTCTCCTCGAGGTTCTTGACCAGGTTGGCTACAGTAGAACCCTTCTGGCCGCAAGCCACATAGATGCAATAGACGGGGTCGCCAGCATCATAGAAATTCTTCTGGTTGATGATGGTATCAATGGCTATGGCAGTCTTACCCGTTTGGCGGTCACCAATGATAAGCTCGCGCTGACCGCGTCCGATGGGAATCATGGAATCGATAGCCTTGATGCCTGTTTGCAGAGGTTGCTCGACAGGCTGACGGAAGATAACACCCGGAGCCTTACGCTCAATAGGCATATCGAAGAGTTCTCCTCCGATGGGACCTTTTCCATCAATAGGTTCTCCGATGGTATTGATAACGCGACCGACAAGCTGCTCTCCCACTTTAACTGAAGCGATACGTTTGGTGCGTTTCACGGTGTCGCCCTCATTGATAGTATTCGACTCTGCCAGCATGACAACACCGACATTGTCCTCCTCAAGGTTTTGAACAATGCCTTGTTCGCCGGTAGCGAACTCCACAAGTTCACCGCTCTGGGCGTTGTTGAGACCATAGATACGAGCGATACCGTCACCGACAGTAAGCACTGTACCCACCTCTTCGAGTGTCACATCAAGGTCGACCTCAGCAAGTTGTTTTTTAAGAATCGCCGATACTTCGGCAGGTTTTATTTCAGACATGTTTTATGTTTAAAAGGTTAAAATGGATAAAGGTTTAAAGGTGTTTTATCAACCCTATATCTTTTTGTCCATTAATCTTATAATTTACTTTCGTATACGTTCTTGCTGAACTCTTTGCGGAGTTTCGCAATTTGGGAGCTGATGCGGGCATCATACATGTTGCCGTCAAAAGAGACACTGAATCCGCCAATGATGGATGGATCCACCTGCGTGGTCAACTCTACAGTCTTGTGAGTATAGTCGCCGACAACCTTTTGGACAGCCACCTTTGAAGCATCGTCAGGCTCGGAAGCAGTGACAAAATGCGACAAGACGATACCTTTCTCGTTGCGATAAAGTTCTATGAAGGCATTGGATATACCTTTAAGATTGACAGAGCGACGTTTGCGGACGACAAAACGGAGGAAGAGCATTGAGACCTTCGTGATTTTGTCCTCAAAGAGGTCCTTTACAATGGCAAACTTCTTGCCTTCCGGAATCACTGGATTGGCAAACACTGTCACCAACAAGTGATTCTCGGCACAGACTGCATTCACAAGCCTCATATCGTCGCAGACAGCATCGAGCTGGTTCATGTCACGAGCCACCAAGAAAAGAGCCTTCGCGTAGTTGATATTTATTCTGTAGTCTTCCAAAGGATTAAAATTGAAGATTGAAAATTGATAATTGAAAAATGATTAAAGAACACATGAATGGCTCTCATCTCAAATTCAAAAATCAATAATCATGGTTCGTAATTAATTAAGGTGTGCATTCTCAAGCTCACGGCTGATAAAGATGTTGGCTTTAGCCTTATCTTCCAGTTCTGCACGCATCAACTTCTCTGCAATGTCGATAGAGAGAGTGGCAATCTGGTTCTTGAGGTCATGCATGGCCTTGAGTTTCTCATAGTTGATGTTCTCGCGAGCATTCTCAACGATGCGGTCAGCTTCGATGGTAGCCTTAGCACGAGCCTCTTCAATCAGTTGCTCACCAGCAAGACGGGCGTTACGGAGAATTTCATCGCGCTGGATTTTGGCCTCGTTGAGAAGTTTCTCGTTGTCAGCCTTAAGCGCTGCCATTTCCTTTTTCACCTGCTCAGCGGCATTGAGTTGGTCGCTAATAGCCTTCTCTCTGTCATTCAAGGCCTTAAGTATCACAGGCCAACCCCATTTCATAAGGATGAAGACCAGAATTCCGAATGAGATAAGCATCCAGAATATGACACCCAAGCCAGGACTTACTAAAGGATTATTCATATAGTGATTAGTTTATTCAATTGTCGATTAAAATGGTATGATGCCGCAGGCCCATCGCCTTAACGGCATCACACCGTTTCTGCTGATTAAAGAACAGCGAGGAGGCAGATGACCACAGCGAAGAAAGCGACACCCTCGACAAGAGCGGCGGCGATAATCATAGTGG
>CADBOG010000144.1 GCA_902796265.1 uncultured Bacteroidota bacterium | reverse complement strand
TTCCGCTCTCAAGTCAGAGGCGTCTCAGACCTCCCCTTCTTTATGTATCGCCTTATGATGATCTTTGGCTAGCGCCCTGGTGTGGCCCCCATCCACGGAAAATCCCCCCTGTGCCCAAATTATGCCACCCATATCTTCAAACAAAACCACTATTATTACTAAAAAAGTGGTCCCTCTTGGGTTCGAACCAAGGACCCGCTGATTATGAGTCAGCTGCTCTAACCAACTGAGCTAAGGGACCAACATCATGAAAAAACAGTACTACTTTTTTTTTGTTTCGGGTTGCAAAAATACTACTTTTTTGTGAACTACAGAAAAAAAAATGCAATAAAGTACATTTTTTTCTCTAAATGACTAATTTTCAAAAAGCATTTTTTTGACGAATAAAAGATTTTTTCATGCAAAACTGCGTTGCAATTGAAAAAAAAATGTAATTTTGCACCCCGAAAAATAACATAAAAAAATGGGCAGAATCATGGCAATAGACTATGGCAGAAAGCGTACAGGTCTCGCGGTCACCGACGAGCTGAAGCTAATTGCCACAGGATTGACCACCGTAGAGACACCAAAACTGATGGAATTCCTCACCAACTATGTCTCACGCGAGCAGGTCGAGTGCTTTGTTGTGGGTGAGGCAAAACGCATGGACAACACCCCATCGGAATCGGCCCAGTACATTGAGCCCTTCGTCATCAAATTGAAAGAAAAGTTTCCTGACATTCCCGTCGAGAGAATAGACGAGCGTTTCACTTCGAAGATAGCCTTCCAGGCCATGATTGACGGAGGACTTAAGAAGAAACAGCGTCAAAACAAAGCTCTTATCGATACCGTCAGCGCTGTGATAATCCTTCAAAGCTATATGCAGAGCAGACATTAAAAAAACGACACAAAGAATAGACTATAATAATTGACACCATAAACTATTATCTTTAAACTTTAAACTATTAACTTTAAAATCATACATGTATCTCCCAATTGTTGGCTTAGGCGACCCCATATTGCGCAAAGAGGCGCAACCTATAACAAAAGACTATCCTGGTCTTAATGAACTTATCAACGATATGTTCGAGACGATGTACACCGCCGATGGTGTAGGTCTTGCAGCACCACAGATTGACCGCTCCATCCAACTGGTTGTCATCGGTTTCCGTCCTTACGACGAAGCTACAGATACATACGGCGAAGAGGAAGAGCGCCACGTGCTCATCAATCCTGAAATCATTTCGGAGGGCGACAAGAAAGGCTATTTCAACGAAGGTTGCCTCAGCCTCCCCGACATACATGAAGATGTGCTCCGTCCCGAAACCATTGTCCTCCACTGGTTTGACGAAAACTGGGAAGAGCATAACGAGGAAATAAGCGGACTCTTCGCTCGAGTGGCACAGCATGAGATTGACCATCTGCACGGGAAAGTCTTTACCGACCGCCTCAGCCAACTACGCAAAACCATGATAAAGCGCAAGATAAACGACGTCATCTCTGGCAAAGTGCATCCGAAATACCGAATGAAGCGTAAATAAATGGTATCTATAATTGTTTCAATAAAATATCAAATCCATAATACATCAATGAAACGCACTATTCTTTCAATTGCAGCCGCTACCCTGCTTGTGGTTGCTTGCAACCATACACCTAAGGAACTCACCCACGACCAACTCCACGACTCAATCGAGGTTCTTGAGACGCAACTACAGAAAGTTTCTCCAATCGATCCTGTAGATACCGCTTTGGGCAACAATATGTTGGCACTCTGCCTGCAATATGCAGACAGATACCCCGACGACACCCTCGCAGCACATTACCTGCACCGCGCCGCCTATATTGCCCTCAGCATGGATCTTATCGACGATATGGTCGCCTGCTACGACCGCATCATCGACAACTACCCCGATTACGAAAAGCTTGATGAATGCTACTACGAGAAGGGCATAGCCCTCGATAATGCCGGTCGCAAAGACCAAGCCCGTAAAGCATATCAGGACTTCCTTGACGAGTATCCTGACCACTTCCTTGCCGACGACATCCGCAAAGCAATATCATTGCTCGACATGTCGGACGAATTACTCCTCGAATTCCTCAACCAAAACGGAGAGAAATAAATATACGACATTCACTCAAAGCGAGTGGTCTTCGCCTTTGGAACGACGTTCACTCGCTACTGCTCGTGGTCGTCGCCGCTATCTTGTCGACATTCATACTGCGGGCGGAGGCATCGAAGATTTGCTTGTAGAGTCCTCCCTGATGGTATACTTCGTCGGGGGTGCCACTTTGCACACAATGGCCGGTAGAAAGCACATATAAGTGGTCGCTGTCAATAATTTGCCCTATATTGTGACTTATTACGATTACCGTGCGCCCCTGCTTGATGGCATCTATAGAGTTCTTTATCTGTTCCGTAGCTATGGCATCAAGACTTGCTGTGGGTTCGTCGAGAAAGATGATTGGCGGGTCTTTGAGGAACATGCGCGCAATGGCTATTCGCTGCTGCTGTCCGCCGCTCAACTGTGTGGCATTGCTTTCGAATCCATCGGGAAGGGAAACAACTTGGTCATAGATATATGCTTTTCGAGCTGCCTCAATAACCTCTTCGTGTGACGCATCGGGACGACCGTAGCGGATATTCTCCTCGATAGAACCACTAAATATGTGGTTTTTCTGTAGAACAAGACCAATATTATCGCGCAGGACTTGAGTATCCCATTCGCCAAGCGGCACACCGTCAAGGGTAATGCTGCCGCTGTCGGGAACATAAAATTTGTCCAACAGGTTGACAATAGTGCTCTTACCTGCACCACTAAGTCCTACGAGGGCAGTAGTCTTGCCTGGTTCTATCTCCATCGTCAGGTCGCGGATGGCATGGGTACCATTGGGATAGGTGAACTCCACATTGCGGAGCTCGAAGTGACCTTTCACCTTCTGCCCATCGGCTACCGTCCAGCGTCCACTCTCCTCTACCTCATCATCAGCATCCAGAATGCCGAAGAAACCCTCGGCATATACTAACGCATCGTTGAGGTCGTCATAGATGCGATGCAACTGGCGTATGGGAGCGCTAACATTGCTGAAAAGAAGCACATGGTACATTATCTTACCTATGGACATTCCTGGGTAGTCGATGAGAACCAGATAGGCAGTCAAGATGATTATCAGCACGGTACCTATCTGCTCGACAAAAGTCTTAAGCCCCTCATAGAGGAACGAAATGCGACGCGTCTGCATCTGCTGGTCGGTACTCTGATCCTGCAGGACAGCCTGCTTGGAAGCCTCCACCTGTTCTCGGTTGAAGGACTTAATAACGCTCATACTTTCGATAATGTTAAGTATGCCGTGACTAAGCTGCTGATGGGTTCCGAAGACGCGATGTCGCCACCCTTTCATGCGACGTCCCTGGACAGCGGTTATCCAAAAATAGACAGGGATGATGGCTGTTGCCACAAGTCCGACATAAACGTTGGCGGCATACATAAGCACCAATGCCAACACAGCGCTGGTGAATAGGGGCAGAATGTCGATGAAAAAGTTCTTAACCGTATTGCTGAGACTCATGATACCACGATCGATTCGTGTCTGCAGCTTGCCCGGCTCGTTACCATCCTGACTGAAGTAGGCCATGCGGAACTGGAGTATGCGGTCGACTACACGCAAGGAGAGGTCGCGGCTGACATTGATGCGTATCTTCTCACCAAAAATGCGCTGTCCGAATGTAATTAGGGCCGACAGAAGTTCCTTGCCGAGAAGAATGGAACTCACGATAATCAGAATCCTTGCCGCTGCGCTCCACTGGAAACCACCATCGATATGAAGGAGGGAATTGATGCTGTCGACAGCACTGTCAAGAACCACAGCATTGACCTGCGCCATGAGCGACCCAACAAAGGTGAGGACTAATGTTACGAGCAAAAGGTAGCGATAGGGCAGCACAAAAGGCAAGAGCCTGCGCAACAGGCCACCAATACCCATCTTCGATTCGTTGGCTTTCTCCATTTCTTCTATAAGGACTGTTTTTATGAGAGCTTATTTTATGAGAACTGAAATATTCTCACTATTATTCTACAGAGCATCCGGGACCAAAGATGCGTTTGGCATAGGGAGTGAGTGGCACATGCTTCGAAAGCCAGAAGATAGGCAAGACAACCTCTTGGATGCCAAAGGCGTATGAAGCAATCTCATACAACCCATACAATACCGAGATACTGTTGCGGGCACTGTCAATAATAAAATTGTGGGGCAGAGGCATACGGTTGACATTGGCATATTCCTCAAAAAGGGCCTCACGGACATCGCTGTTGACGTCCAAATCCTGGATGGCACGAGCAATAGCCTCACAAAGGAGGTTGGTGTCGGTGACGAGGTCGGAAAGGTGAATAGCCTCACCTGTCGCCATGTCAACCGTAAGATAATCAACTGAGTGGAGGCCATGGGCGGCTAAATAAGGCTCGATATCATTGCTTACACAAAAGACGGCAAGGTTGTCGTCAAGTGTACATGTTGATTCGAGTTCGAGATAGCTGGAAGGCATGCCTTCGGGAATACTCTCCACAGGTTTTGCTTCAGAGGTTTCATCTTCATAGCAGAACATATTGGTGAGCCATTTTTGAGCGGCAGAATGCATGTCGGCCGAACTGCTGTCGCCAAAACAAAGGAACATCAATTCCCGCTCAGCCGAAGGTGACAAGAGTCCCTTCTCGGGCCATTCGACAGAATAGGTAAGAACAGCACCAATGGTGTCTTGTTCGTCAACAAAAGGTTCATTAAAGATTTGGAGCCAACAGCTATCACCTTCGAAAGTGTTGGTCTTGAATTCTTTTTGCTTGTTGCAACCTGCAATCAGCAAGGTCGACATGGTCAGAAGTAATGCGATTTTTTTCATGGGAGAAATGGGGTTGGTTTCAATTTTCAATTTTCAATTTTCTAACTACTCATTAGACATGTACACTTTGGCATACTCGACATAATGGGCTGCATTATCGGTTTGTCCAGGAGCTGTCGGCTTTATGTATTTAGCTGGGACTCCGCCCCATATCTCATGAGCCGGAATCTTGGTGCCCTGCAACACTAAAGCGCCTGCGGCGACGATAGCACCCTCCCCCACATCGCAATGGTCGAGGAGTGTTGCTCCCATGCCGATAAGAGCACCATCGCGAATGGTGCAGGCATGAACGGTCACGTTATGACCTATGGTGACATCGCTTCCTATATGTGTGGGACCTGTGTCGTGGGTCACATGGATACACGAGCCGTCCTGAACATTTGTGCGGTCTCCGATAGTGATAGGAGCCACATCGCCACGCACAACAGCGTTGAACCACACCGAACATTGGTCGCCAAGCGTCACATCACCCACAATCGTAGCATTCTCACTAAAATAGCATTCCTTTCCCCAATGTGGATATAGACCTTTATAAGACTTGATTAGTGCCATTTTATATATATTTATTGATGCCTTATTATATGCCTTATTATATATTGTTACATATAATTATAATAGGTAACGCACAGCAAAGTAAAAAATTGCTACCAACACATAAAAACGTAATCCACTATTTGAGACGTTCTGTTCTTAAGGTGATACTGTTTTTGATAGTTATACAATAGTTTTTTACGCTCCAACTAAGGAAAACTTTTTTTCAAACTTGCGCGTTGTTTTTGTAATTCGATTTGACTTTGCCAAAAAGAAACTAATTGCAATCGGCGAGGTATACCTACTTGAGATAGTTTCAATCCAGTCTCAAAACAGACACATTTTTAGTCACAATAAGATGCATAAACCGCTCTTCGCTATGCCAAAAAGGCAAATCGATACTACTCGGGATAATACTCAGCAAAGGTGTGGTCGTCATAAAACATCACCACCTTCACAATCTTCTTAATAGGCATGCCGCTGTATGGCTGCTCTATATCTGTCTGCCTGTCTTTTTCTACAGGTTGGATTTGTTCTACCTGCTCGCTTCTTTTCACCGGTTCCGGGGTAGATATTGGTGCAGATTGAAGAGAAGACAATTCTTGAAAAGAAGGAGAATGAGATGATGAATGAGAAGGAGAAGAAGAAGATGATGATGATGATGATGGCGATGGAGATAACGATGGTGAAGCTGAAGCTGAAGACAATGGTAACGATGACATATTAGAAAGTTGTTCCGATGGAAGTACTGGCGATGAAGGAGCATCTGAAGTGAGTGTAGATTCATTTGCCATTACCGCAGTTTGCTCTTGCTTCACAATCGTCTCGGGTTCCATCGAATCATTACCATAGATACTGTCATCCTCCATAGCGCTGAAAAGGTCGGGTTGCGAACGACGCTCAATTTTTTTCACAGGAACATTTGAGCTATACATTTCGCCCTCACCAAGGGTGAGCCATTTGATGTCTATCTCGGGATAGCGACTGACAACCTTCATAACAAAATCGAGACTTGGACGATTGCGTCCACTCAAAATATGCGACATGCCTGAAGGCTGAATTCCGATTTCCTCTGCAAACTGTCGAGAGGTAAGATTTTTGGCCTTTAAAATAAGATTTATTCTGTCTACCATAATTTTACGTCTGTAAGCGTTGTGAAAATGATTTTACAAAAGTACAAACTTTTTCTGAAACTATTGTAATTTATATATGATTTATTTTTGTAAATAATCATTTTACATAAGTATTACTTTAAAATACATAATATAATTTATTGATAATAATTATATTATATATATACTATAATTCATTGATTAATCCATGCTATATTGACTCCTAATATTAAATTAATAATTTAAATAAAACATAAAACGTGCGTTATATTAGATACTTACAAATTATTACTATTAATAATGCCTACTATATAACCCTTTTACAAAAGTTTCGTATTTACTTTTGTAAAAGAATAATTATGTCACCATTTACAACTGTAATTACATTTGTAAACCATATTTGTTGATTACAGATGTTAATTCATGAATTTGCCCTATATTCGGCTATCTCTCCTACATGCATATCTGGTGTCCTAAAAGACGACAAAAGTTGATTAGCGAGCATTTTCAAGCAGATGAAGGAATGGTTTGTTTTTTGATAGAGATTAGATAGATAGATGAAAAAAATTTTCACCTCATATACAATAATTAATTATTCTCCGTTATATTGACTAAAAATAAAAAATATCACAATGAAAAAAAGTATTGCAATCCTTTCTTTAGTCGTTGTCTTTGCTTTCTTGGCAGCATCTTGCTCGCACAAGACTTGTCCCGCTTATCGCGGCTCTATTGCCGAGAATGTGGTGACTGAATAAAATGACAAAATAATCACCTATTGTGATTGACTCCAGGGGTTGGGCCTCTCCTACCCCAACAAAAACAAAAAAAAAGGAACACGAACAATCGCGTTCCTTTTTTTGTTGGGCGTAAGGGATAGATTGCGGTCTAATAAACCAAGGGCGCGAGGTTTGAAAATTAAACCTCGCGTCCTTTCTGTTTTCAAATATGGAATTCTCGTTGAGTTGTCACTTTGTTTACCGCAAAGGCAACAGCATCGAGGATAACATATCAAAAGTTCTTTATCAAGAATTATATCTAAGATACTTTATCAAGAATACGATTTAGAGTCCGATTTTCTCGTTAACGAGAGCAATTATCTCGGACTCCTCCTTGATGGCGGCAGCCTCAATAGCAGCAGCCTTAGCAAGTATGTCATTCTTGAAAGTCTCATCCTTTATACTGCTGGCATTAATCTTGACGTTAAGGTGTGCACCCATGACAGCACTACGGGCAGCCAAAGCGCCAACACCACCGTCGGTCACGCTGTTGGGGTTACCCCACTCTACCATAGCGCGGCAGATTTCAAAAGCCTCAAGGCTCTTCTGCATCGTCTGGAAGGGAACCTCGGTAGCAAACTTGGTAGCCTCCTGTATTGCGGCACTGCGTGCAGCCTTTTCCTCGTCGGTTTTCTTTGGCAGGCCAAAGGCATTCATAATCTTGTTGAATGCGTTGGTATCCTCATCGACAAGGTGAAGGAGGTCATTCTTAAGTTGTTGACCGTGGACAGCGACATCGCTGAATTTCTCCCAATCGTCATCATGATCGGCCTTACCACCAGTAAGGTTGGCAACCATTGTACCCAGCGAAGCAGCAAGGGCACCCATATATGCACTCACAGAGCCACCGCCAGGAGCAGGACTCTCGCTAGCAGTCTCCTCACAGAATCCTGTGCAAGTGAGGTCGACCAATTTCTTCTGGCTATTGTCCTCAATCAGGAACTCGATAACTTTCTCCTTGGGGTTGAAGGGCTTAAGGTCGTCAAGACCCATGCTCTTGATGGCAACCTTCATGATTTCGTCCTCGCTGACACCGAGTGAACGTTTCTGTTTGGCAAGGTAGTACTTGCCGGCATCGATAAGGACGCTCTTGGGGATAAGTCCCACTATTTCGCAGCCAGTTACGCGGATACCTCTATTGGCAGCACAACGGCACACCTCGTCGAAGCAGAGATGCACAGGAGCAACCTTGATGCTAGTGATGTTCATCGAAACCTGGGCAATGCCGTAATCCTCTATGTACCAACCAATAGCTTTGGTGCCTTTCAGAGTACCAGGAATCATGATAGTCTTTCCGTTCTCATCCTTCATAGGCTTGCCGCTGGGCTTGCCACCCTCGCGCATCGGACGACCTTTCTCGCGGACGTCGAAGGCGATAGCATTAGCACGACGAGTGCTGGTGGTATTGAGGTTGTAGTTGATAGCCACGAGGAAGTCGCGGGCTCCAACTTGAGTGGCACCTGTCTGGGCGGTATGGTCGTTCCATGCATTGGGACCGTAGTCGGGTTTCCATTGCTCGGTACCGAGACGGGTCGAGAGGCTCTCATATTCACCTGTACGACAGTAAGCTAAGTTGCGACGCTCGGCAATCTTGGCGGCATTTTCATAGCAATAAATAGGAATCTGCAACTCGTTACCGATACGCTCGGCCAGCTTGTGTGCATATTCCACAGTCTCCTCCATCGTGATGTTGCTCACAGGGATAAGAGGACACACATCGGTGGCACCCTGACGAGGATGTGCACCATGATGCTGACGCATATCAATAAGCTCAGCAGCTTTCTTTACAACGCGGAAAGCAGCCTCGCAAGCCTGCTCGGGTTCACCTACAAAGGTGATGACCGTACGATTGGTTGTCTGACCAGGGTCGACGTCAAGAAGTTTCACACCTTCAACCTTTTCAATCTCGGCAGTCACCTGATTGATGATATTCATGTCGCGTCCCTCGCTGATATTGGGTACGCATTCTATCAGTTTTTTCATCTATATATAGTTTATAATTAATTAATTGCAACAAAACAACCCTATTGGTTGGAATTACAAAGATAAACTTTTTTCTTTAATTTCCGCTGCTTTTTTACAATCTTATTGTCATTGCCGTGCTGATGCATATCTGATAATAGCATGAAACTTTTTTTGTGAGGATTGGGAAATATGTGTACTTTTGCACCTTTAAAACAAAAAGAATAATAGAGACTTTATTAGTCTCCATAATTGACAATAAACCATTGAAGGAATGTCGATTGACAACACTCATATCATCGTAACTGGAGCTACTGAAAACAACCTGAAGAACGTCACTCTACGCATCCCCAAAGGGAAAATCACAGTATTCACAGGAGTTTCCGGCTCAGGAAAGTCGTCATTATGCCTTGATACTATCGCAGCCGAGAGTCGCCGCGAATTGAACGAAACCTTCCCCAGCTTCGTGCAGCAATATCTCCCAAAATATGGCCGTCCCCATGTCGCACGAATTGAAAATCTGCCCGTTACCATTCTTATCGACCAAAAGAAACCGTCGGGAGGAGCACGCTCAACGGTGGCCACCTATACTGATATCTTCTCGTTGCTCAGGTTGCTCTTCTCCCGTGTCGGCAAGCCTTTTGTGGGCTACAGCGACACCTTCTCTTTCAACCATCCGTCAGGCAGCTGTCCCCGATGTGCCGGTTTGGGCGAAATCCGAGAACTTGACATACACAAACTTGTGGACTTCGACAAATCACTAAACGACGAAGACACAATCCATTACATAGCTTTTGGCAAGGGAGGCTGGCGATGGATTCGTTACGCCTACAGCGGTCTCTTCGACCTCGACAAGAAGATAAAGGACTATTCGCCAGAGGAGCTGGACCTCTTTCTCAACTCACCACAAATCAAACTTAAAAACCCACCCATAAACTGGCCTAAAAGTGCCAAATACGAAGGGCTTATCCCCCGTATGTACCGCAGCATCATCAACTCGGAAGAGGGATTGCTTCATGCCTCGGTGCTCAACCCCATGCTCACGATGGGTGTCTGTCCCGACTGCAACGGGACACGCCTCAACGAGCGTGTTCGCAGCTGCAAAATCAATGGTCTCAGCCTTGCCGACCTTACCGACATGTCTATAACTGATGCCTTGATGTTTGTTAACGGCATCAACCACCCTCTGGCAGCAGATATCAAACAAGAGTTAGGTAGAAGGCTTCAAGCGTTGATTGACATCGGATTAGGCTACCTTACCTTAGGTCGTGGAACTTCGACATTGAGCGGTGGCGAAGCAGGGCGCATCAAAATTGCAAAATACATCAACTCAGCACTTACCGATATGGTTTACGTCCTCGACGAGCCCAGCGCGGGACTTCATCCCATGGACATCCGCCGCCTCAAGGAATCCTTATATAAACTCCGCGACCATGGCAACACCGTCCTCATCGTCGAGCATCATCGTGAAATCATAGCAATGGCCGACCATATCGTCGACATGGGACCAGGTGCAGGCCGCAACGGTGGCAAAATAATGTATGAAGGTGACTATGAAGGGCTTCTGAAAAGCAACACCTTGACAGGTCGGATGTTAGTTGAAAGCAGTCAACGAGAAACAAATAGTAGAGAACCGAAAAGTTGTCGTAAACCCAATGGATGGCTCCACATAGAACATGCAAACCTGCACAACCTCAAGGATTTGACTGTAGAGATACCTACTGAGGTGCTAACTGTTGTAGCAGGAGTTGCTGGTTCGGGCAAAAGTTCACTCTTGGAACACTTCATGTCGACCTATAACCATTCCAATAATCCACCCATCATCTATATCGGCCAAAAGGACATCGGCATCAATTTGCGTTCCACACCCGCCACCTATCTGGAAATCAGCGACCCCATCCGTGCCCTCTTTGCAAAAGCCAACAAGGTTAGCCAGCAACTATTTTCCTTCAACAGCAAGGGTGCCTGCCCTGCTTGCAAAGGCAAAGGAGTGATAGTTAGCGACATGGCATTCATGGAAAGCATCGAAACCGTATGCGAACTCTGTCATGGGAGTCGCTACAATGAGGAAGCTTTGCAATACAAATACAAAGGCCTAACCATTGCTGAAGTGATGGATATGAGTGTGGATGAGGCACTTTCATTCTTTGCTGGCGAACCATTCGAAGCCAAACTAGCAGCATTGTCAGAGGTAGGTCTCGGCTATTTGCACCTCAACCAAAGCATGAGCACACTTAGCGGAGGCGAGCTGCAAAGGGTCAAGCTTGCAGACAATCTGACCGCAAATAACGACAACACTTCGTGTAAAAGCAAGATTTACATAATCGACGAACCTTCCGACGGGTTACATCTCGACGATATCAGACGATTGATGAAGCTTTTCAACCGAATGGTTGACGAAGGCAACACCTTGATTCTCATCGAACACAGCATAGACATTATGCGCCAAGCCGACTATCTGATAGAACTAGGCCCCGGTGGTGGGAATGACGGAGGTCGACTCCTATATGCCGGTTCCCCTTACGATATCCACAACGCTTACGAATCCGTTACCCGCAACTTCCTTTAGGCAAGCTCATATAATTCCACACTGTCACTCCTCATCATTGGAGTCGCCCGTGGTCATATAGCGTGCCGTTCGGAGCTTATAGTATTGGTAACGGTCGCCAAAATGGTCGTGTATCTCTACCAGGCTTTGGGGATTTGCATCCTTGATGTAAGCGGATATTTCTTCCAGTTCATCCTTGGTAATCAAGTCGCTCCACTTCAGCTGACCCGCTTCGAGAGCCGAATTCAAATGACCAGTAATCGTCGTGTACTTCACCCCACGCTCGTCGGCAATCTCCTGTATCGAGCGGCCTGCCTTGAACATGCGTGCCGTCTCCTCCCAAACTGGCGGTTTCTTTGGTTTGGGTTCTTTCTTCTTATAACGCTGACGATAGGAGGCCTTCTTCGATCCGCTTTTATTCTCCTTTTCCAAAAGGAAGTCGGTCTTTGCCTGATTGTACACCTCTATTGAGAAGCCACCTTTACCTTGCTCATTGGAATCAGTATCCCCTACCCTCTTCATACATAGCTGCTTGAGTTGAATGGCATCACGAAATTCCACACTCTTCTCGTCAAATTCGCCAGCCACCACCTTGTTGCCAATCTCAATTTCGAGCAAGGGTGCAGCTGTAAGAAACGCCTGTTCCAACTGGTCAGCGAAGTAGGCTACAGCCTTCATAATACGCTGGTTGAGAAATGGATCGGATGTATTGTTGCCGTTTGACAGCAATATATTGGATAGTTGGCTGCGGAATTTCTCCCCCACGCTTACAATATTAACTATATCGCTATTGACAAGCCGATTCATCTTTTGTGTCTCACTGGGCATCTGGTGCGAGAGGTAACGGGTAAAAATCTCGTTGAGACGTTCCGCACTCCGCATAAGCGCCGAGAAATCAAAGAGTTCATTAAGCAGCTCAATATAATACCCCGATTTGAACTGGCCAAGATTATGCTGCACCTCATCTATCTTCGGGAAACTGCTGTTGAACTCGAGTATATCCATATTGTCAAAGACACAGCTGGCGCTGATTGGCGATACCAGAACGAGACCTTCGAGCGTGCGACAACGGCTAAGAGCCACATACACTTGTCCGTATGTAAAAGCAGAGGCTGCATCGATAATGACTTTGTCGAAGGTAAGACCCTGACTCTTGTGGACGGTAATGGCCCACGCCAGCCTCAAAGGATATTGTATAAAAGTGCCGTCGACCTTCTGTTTTATCTGATTGTCGGCAGGGTCAATCTCATATTTGACATTCTCCCAACGCTCAGGCGTGACAACTATATGGTTGCCTTCCTGGTCCACAACAGCCACACCTTCCTCGTTGTCGTAGCCTTCCACTGTGGCTATCTTGCCGTTGTAGTAGCTGTGGCCCGAGCTGTCGTTTTTAACAAACATTACCTGTGCTCCGACCTTCAGAGTAAGGTTCAGCTCAGTTGGATAAGATGTGGGGGGAAAGTTACCCTCTACCGTGGCACGAAGTTCAAAAGGAGGGGCTGGAAGTGCTGCCAACTTCCGTTGGTTAACGTTGTCGGCCTGATAGTTATGAGTCGTAAGTCGGATATAGCCCTCGCTGTCAGGAGGATTGAAGGTGCGGTCGTAGCGCTCATTGAGGGCATCTAATGTAGCACGGTCGAAATGATTGTCGCGAATGTTGTTAAGCAGAGTTATGAAACGCTCATCTCGCTGACGGAATATGTGCGTGAGCTCTATAGTGATAAAGTTTGTCCTCTGCAAGGCTTTGCTATGGAAGAAAAAAGGCGATTTGTAGACTTTCTCCACGTAAGGCTTTTCCTCGTCGGTGACAACAGGAGGCAATTGCTGAACATCGCCAATCATCAACAGTTGGACTCCACCGAAGGGCTTGCTGTTGCGACGGTAGCGTCTCAAAGTCATATCGATAGCATCAAGCAGGTCGGCACGCACCATACTTATCTCATCTATGATAAGCAGGTCAAGGGTGCGGATGATGTTGATTTTCTCCTTACGCAGCTGCGTGTATCTGTCGGGCATCTGATATTCGGTGACAAGTTCCTTGACATCAGGCAGATATGGGCATAATGGCAACTGGAAGAAAGAATGGATAGTCACACCAGAAGCATTGACAGCAGCAACACCTGTAGGTGCCACCACCACACAACGCTTGTTGACCGTATTGGCAATATGATGCAGAAAGGTCGTTTTTCCTGTTCCAGCCTTTCCTGTCAGAAAGAGAGAGACACTTGTCGACCTTATATATTGTTCAGCAAGCTCAAGAGGAGACATAAAGAAGTGCTAACTAATAGGTACTCTGCGATCTAATCCAAATGTCATTGGCGACACTTTGAGCTGGGGAGCGAACTGGAGTCTCTTCCACTCGTTCTGGCGAGTCTTGCGGATGACAAGGGCCACAAGGTCGCTATCGTAGCCTTCCTCCACTATCTCGTCATGCGACATCTGCTCATCGATATGACGTTGGAGTATTTCGTCAAGCACCTTATAGTCGGGCAGCGAGTCGCTATCTTTCTGTCCTGGACGCAGCTCAGCCGATGGTGCTTTGTGGATTGAATTCCATGGGATAATCTCCTGGTCGCGATTAATCCACTCGCTAAGTTCATACACTTCAGTCTTGTAGAGGTCGCCTATAACCGAAAGAGCACCACAGCTGTCTCCATAAAGGGTACCATAACCCATGGCAGCCTCGCTCTTGTTGGTGGTGTTGAGCACCAAAGCACCGAACTTGTTGGCATAGCTCATCAAGATGGCACCACGTATGCGTGCCTGCATATTTTCCTCCGTAACATCTTCGGCGCGGTCGCCAAAAACGGGTTTCATGGTTGCACGAAGGGTATCAAAACAATCCTTTATAGGCACAATATCATATTTAACACCAAGGTTGTTGGCCAAATCTTCTGCATCTTTCACAGAGTGGTCGGTAGAATACTGTGACGGCATCAGTATGCCGTGAACGTTCTCGGGACCAAGAGCGGCAGCGGCAAGGGCACAGACCAATGCCGAATCAATACCGCCACTAAGACCCAACACGCAACGCTGGAGACCGTTCTTGGTAAAGTATTCGCGCAGACCCATAATAAGGGCTTTGTATACAAGTTCCACGACCTCAGGCTTTTCATCCTCACATGCACTGAGCAATTGGAGGTCAACGCTTTGACTCTGTTCTTCGAAGTATGGGAACTGGCAAAGCACCGAACCGGCAGCGTTGAGTGCCATCGAGCCTCCTGCAAAGAGGAATGGACCTTCGCCTCCGATACGGTTGACGAAAACCAGCGAGGCGTTAAGGTTCTCCACAATCTTGTGCATGCGGTAACGGATGCTGTATGGCTTGTTGTATTCAAAGACGTTGCAGCCACAACAGATAATCATATCGGGTTGCTCGGAATGACTCTTAGTTAGTTCCTTGAGGTCCTCATAGAATCCTATGGCTATCTCCTGTCCCTGGTAGTTAACAGACTGCACGCCTTCGCCACGCACAAAATATTTCTGCTCGTCGGGAGCCAGGTATTTCTTGGTCACTATGCCACGGATTGCGCAGTTCTGCACAAAAACGATGGCGTTGCATAACCCCTTGTCCTGCACCTGGAGGGGAAGACCGACGAGGAAGGCACGATGTTCCGACATCGCCACAAGTTGCTGTAGAGCAGCTTGAGCCCGCTTCTGTATATCAGTATAGGCAGCAGAGCCGAAAAGTGGATAGCCGCAGAGAGTGCATGCGGGGAAGACGGTGAGAAGGGCATCCTTCGACTCTTGAGTGTCAAGTTCTGCCATTATCCATTTAAGATTTTCCTCAGGATTGTTTGTGAGGATGTTATGCTGTACAATATGAACGTTCATTATTATGGGGGTTAATAAGAATTATGGAATCAATATATATATAATATGTAGTTATTCCTATTATTGTTTTGATTTTATTTTCATAACCATGTCAAGGGTCTCGCAAATGCGGTTGTTGGTTTGGGCAATCTCACCACTTCCGTCAACGGAAACCAGAAGACCCGAGACACGATAATAGTCGAGCACTGGAGTTGTCTGCTGGTCGTAGAGGTCTATGCGGTGACGAATAACATCTTCCGTATCATCAGCACGACCGCTGATTGCCGCACGTTCATGTATGCGGCGCACCAATTCGTCACGAGGAACCTCGATAGCTACCACGCAGTCAATCTTTCTTTTCAGTCTTCCAAAGAGGAACTCGAGTGTCTGCGCCTGCGATACCGTACGCGGAAAACCGTCGATGATGCAACCTTCGGGACGATGAGGCATGCCGTTGCGTTCCACATCCCATGGGTCGAGTGAAGCATCCGGATTGGGAAGCGTGGAGCGATGTTCAAGTGCCCGACTGAGGAGCGACACCACAATATCGTCCCCCACCAGGTCACCACGGTTCATTATAGCTTTTGCCCTCAATCCCATAGGGGTCTCCATCGCCACCTCTTGTCGCAAAAGGTCGCCCGTAGAGATGTGGAGAAAGTCGTACTTCTCTGCCAACAGCTGCGCTTGTGTGCCTTTTCCTGCACCAGGAGCGCCAAATATGACTATATTTATCATGTTTTTACAAATAAGACATAATAAAACGTCTCCTTATTAAAAATATTGTACAAAATATAAAAAAGATTACAGACAGTCAATACCCCAAAAGATCAATAGCAACAATTGCTAAAAAAAGACGGCGAAAGCATTTTCCGCCGTCTTAACAATCTCTTTATTTTAATTTGAGTACCTCTCTAATATCTTTCTCTATCTCCTTGATAGGTGTTGTTGGTTCGTAGCGCTTGATAACTTTTCCATCACGATTGACAAGGAACTTTGTGAAGTTCCATTTGATATCGGGGTTTTTGTCATATTCAGGGTCGCTTTTGCGCAACATCTCGTCGAGTAGTTTGCCAAGTCTATCGTTGAGGTCAAAGCCTCCAAAGCCTATCTGCTTCTTGAGGAAGGCATAAAGAGGATGCTCATTATCGCCGTTGACCTCTATCTTGTCAAACTGTGGGAAAGAGATGCTGTATTTCTCCGTACAGAAATTGTGGATTTCTTCAATATCGCCAGGAGCTTGCTCGCCAAACTGGTTGCAAGGGAAATCGAGGATGACGAATCCCTTCTTCATATATTTTTCATAAAGTGCCTCAAGTTCTTTATATTGGGGTGTGAATCCGCAATGCGTTGCTGTGTTGACTATCAGCATAACTTGACCTTTGTAATCGGACAGTTGTACTTTTTCGCCCTTGTCATTTATCACTATGTGCTCATAAATGTCCTGCGCGGAAATAGATGTGAGGCTTAACAATGCCAAAAGGCAGAGAATGATTTTTTTCATTTTTTTAATGATGTAGTTTTATTATGTTGATTGGTTGGTTTGTTGTTAAATATGAGTACCTAAGTATCAAAAAGGAAGTCAAAATGGACAAAACACTTCATTCATCCACTTTAACTTCCTTTTTTATAATTTATACATTAATTATATACCTTTTCTTACCACTCGAGGATTTTCTTGAAATCGTAAGCCTCGGGGTTGGGGAGATACTTCTTGGCAGCTTCGTAGTCGTCAGGAGTGATGTAATCCATAATGTCGTTAACGTAGCTCTGAACCTTGTTGCTGTTGACATTGACCAGACGCGGCGGAATCTTGCCGGTAGTAGGATCCTGAAGGTCTTTGAGGTAGAGCGGAGAGACATTGCCCTGATGGTCGGTATAAACCATACAGCCCGTGCAGCCCTGGTTGAAGAGTGTGTGTACACCCATACCCATCAGCGAGCAATAGGTGAGGTCGAATGCTATTGGCGTATGGCAACGAATCTCATAGCCTATTTCTACTGGACGACTCTTGACCTTGAGGCCAAGCTCCTTGACCTTACGCTCGAGCAAATCGTTGAAGATGTGAGCCTTCGACACCTTTCCCAGTTCAGGATGGCCATGTTCGTCATAGCTGAAGTGGATGCCGCTTTTGGCAATCTCCTCGTCGCTGAGGCTATGGAATACGCCCTCCGAAATCATTGCAGCACCATAGTTGATGCCCATCAGTTTGCGCTTCACTATGCAGGAAACCACCATGTTGACAATCTTCTCAACGGTGATGGTAGTCTTGTTGAAAAACTCGGGAATGATGACCATTGGATAATGGCAAGCGCCAGCAATGCCAAGTGCCAGATGGCCAGCCGAGCGCCCCATTGCGCTGACCACAAACCAGTTCTCGCTGGTGCGGGCATCCTCCATCACGGCGGTGGCAAGCACGCAGCCTTGAGCCTTTGCGCTGTTGTAACCGAATGTAGGAGAACTGTTAGGCAACGGAAGGTCATTGTCTATAGTCTTGGGGACATGTATGTTGGCAATGGGATAATGCTTGCTCTCGAGGAACTTGGCAATACGGTTTGCAGTCGATGCCGTATCGTCGCCACCAACAGTAACCAGCAGCTTTATCTCGTTGTCGGTAAAGAGTTTCAAGTTGAAGCGTTTCTCGAAATCCTCGTCAGTAGGTTTGAAACGACTCATTTTAAGAATACTACCACCCTTATTGAAGATTTCGTCTGCCGTCAGGAAGTCGAGATCCTGCATGCGGGGCTTATCGGTGAAAAGAGCCGAATAGCCACCATGAAGGCCTATTACACGATAGCCGTCACGCAAAAAAGTTTTGGCAACAGAAGCCACTACTGTGTTCATTCCAGGGGCGGGACCACCGCCGGTAAGTATTGCTATGGATTTTGACATGATATTATGTTGTTTAATTGTTTTAGTTCAATATATATGACATTTCTTTTTATCGTTACCAAAATCAACAACTTAAGGAATACAAACCCAAAATTGTGTTTTGCAAAATTACGAATAAAGAACTAAACCGCAAAATAATCAATGAAAAAAAACACAATAACATCACAAAAATATCGTTAATTTATGAAAAGATATATTAATGAAAGAATTCATCTTTGCCACAAACAACAAACACAAACTCCAGGAAGTCCGCGAGATGCTTGATGGCCTGGTCATCATACACAGCCTTGCCGAGATAGGTCTCGATGGCGATATACCCGAAACTGCCGACACTCTTGAAGGCAACTCTACGCAAAAAGTACAATGGGTATGGGATAGAATCAAAGACTCCAAATCCAATATCGACGGCATCTTTGCCGATGACACCGGACTTGAGGTAGAAGCACTTGGAGGCCGACCTGGTGTTTATTCGGCCAGATATGCTGGCGAGCATTGCACTTTCGACGACAACATCAACAAGATGCTTGGAGAGATGGAGGGCAAGACCAACCGCCGCGCCTGTTTCCGTACGGTAATATGCCTGATGGAGATATCCGATAACACCAACTCAGCAGCCAAATATTTCGAGGGTCGTGTTGATGGTGTCATACTAACCGAACGGTATGGCAAAGAGGGGTTTGGCTACGACCCAATCTTCATGCCAGACCGTTTTGCCGTCAGCTTCGCCGAGATGCCCCTCGAGGTCAAGAACCGCATCAGCCACCGTGGACGTGCCGTAGCAAAACTCGTCGAATACCTAAAGGCAAACTCTTAAAACAAACTCTTTAACATACATTTCGACCATTGACCTACAAAAAAGTATACCCAACTGAGATTCTTCAAGGCTTCACCGAAACCTCGATGTTCGTCATGATGCTCTATGAGCCTCTGGGGAGCCGCAAAGTTCCAATCATGATTGGGCGTCACGAAGCCGAGATGCTTATGATTGAGCAGGGCAACCAGCCGCCAAAACGGCCCATGACACACCAGCTCATCGTCTCCATCATGGACAGCTTTGCGCTGACTCTTAAGCTAGTACGCATAGACCGTTTTGAGGAGGGAATATTCTATGCTTCTCTGATAGTGAGCGACGGATTCAACACCCACGCTATCGATGCCCGCGCCAGTGATGCCGTCCTCTTGGCTCTCCACCAGTCGGTCGACATCGAGATGGCCGAAACCGTGCTTAACGACACCAGCTTTGAGGTTCAAAACGACGACATTGACATTTCCTCTACCCTTCCAGGTTCCGAATCCATCGAAGAACTCGAGGAGGAATTACGGCGTTGCGAGGAGAACGAGGAGTATGAGCGTGCAGCAGAAATCATGGAACTGATAAAACAGAAAACCAAGAACTGAAATCAACATATCAACATCCCAACATATCAACAAATCATCATCATGACAACCCTTTTTGACCAAGCGGCCTACTATATCTTAAGCCGCACAAAATATCGCCCAACAACGGCCATCATCCTCGGAAGCGGTCTCGGCAAACTCGCTGACACTATAACAGAAGCCGACATCATACCCTACAAAGAAATACCTCACTTCAAGGCCAGCACCGCCGTCGGCCACAAGGGCAACCTCATTTTCGGACTTTTGGGCAACACCCCCGTAATGGCCATGCAAGGTCGTTTCCACTTCTACGAGGGTTACACCATGCAGGAAGTCACCTTCCCCGTCAGGGTCATGAGTCGTCTTGGAATCAAACGTCTGCTCGTCAGCAATGCCGCAGGCGGCATCAATCCTAATTTCGCTGTCGGCGACCTTATGATAATCACCGACCATATCAACTTCATGCCCAATCCCCTGATTGGCAAAAACATCGAAGAGATGGGACCACGCTTCCCCGACATGACCACCGTCTATAGCCGCCAACTGCGTGCCACAGCACATGAGGTCGCAGCCAAACTCGGCATCACACTTCGCGAAGGAGTATATGTTGCCGAAACAGGTCCCACCTACGAGACTCCTGCCGAATACCGCATGTTCGGAATGATGGGTGGCGATGCCGTAGGCATGTCGACAGTACCCGAGGTCATCGTTGCTCGCCATTGTGGCATGGAGATTTTCGGCATGAGCGTCATCACCAATTGTGCTAAAGACCTCAGCGACACCTGCCAGAACGACGGCGACGATGTGGTACGTGCTGCTGATAAAGCCGCTGACCGCATGACCGAAATCTTCAAAGAACTAGTAAATTGAGAATTGAAAATTGAGAATTGAGAATTGAAACGGCCGAAGGCCATTGAAACCTGTGCCGAAGGCTGCGAACACATCTGAAATAAATAAAATGAAGTGAGCAAACCTGAAACTTGAAACTTGAAACCTGAAACTTGAAACCTGAAACTTGAAACTTGAAACTTGAAACCTGAAACTTGAAACCTGAAACTTGAAACCTGAAACCCCACTAAAATCCACCCCTAGGAATGACAAAAAGAGCTCCGCTCATATTATTATTCTTTCTGATTATCTGCTCTCTTAACGCACAAGAAAGCCTTCGATACGGTATTGATGCCCAACGCGACTCCATCGCCTTTGCACGCTACCGCAACCGCATGGATTCTATCCGTCAAGAGCGCCCCACAGTAGCCCTCGTCCTGAGCGGTGGAGGTGCCAAAGGTGCTGCCCATATCAGCGTCATCCGACATCTTGAGCGTGCCGGCATCCCCATCGACCTTGTGTTAGGAACCAGTATCGGCGGTCTGGTGGGTGGTCTCTACTCCTGCGGTTACAACGGTGAAGAGCTGGAAATCATCATCCGCAGCCTTGAATGGGACAACCTCCTCTACGACATCAATCCGCGTCGTTATGTCGCCCTTGCACAAAAGGATTACGACCGACAATATGAGCTAAGTATTCCTTTCGGTACCTACCGTTGGGATTTCCATCGTCCCGAGACCAGTCGACGCAGTCTCTTACGCGACGGTCTTGTTGAAGGACGCAACATTGAAGACCTTTTCACCTCACTTCTTGTCGGTTACGGCGACGACATCGACTTCCTCTCCCTCCCCATACCTTTCGCTTGCGTTGCTTCCGACATGATTAGTGCCAAACCCAAAGTGTGGCATAGCGGCAGCCTTGTAGAGGCACTACGCTCAACAATGTCAATACCAGGCTTTTTCACTCCAGTAAAAACCCACAACATGGTACTCATGGATGGCAGCATGCGCAACAACTATCCCGCCGAAATAGCCAAACAGATGGGTGCCGATATCATCATTGGTGTCGATATCTCTTCCCCCTCACTCGAGGCCACCCAGATGCGCAACATGCTCGATATCGTTATCCAGACCAACGATGTGCTCGGTCGCGAATCTTACGAAGCAGGCCTTGCTGTTACCGACATCTATATCCAGCCTCAGCTCAGCGACTTCACTCTCCTCAGCTTCGATAAGGAGAGTATCGATTCCATCTTGCAACGCGGCAAACAAGCCGTCGAGGCTGTCGCCGACAAAATCGACTCTCTTAAAATCCGTCTCAATAATCCCAACATCCACAACTCCCACGACCCGTTTATCCGCAAAGCTTTCAACCTTCGTCGCAGCAGCATAAAGGTCGACAGCATTATTTTTCAAGGCATTGACGACAAAGAGGTACAATACCTACGCCACATGCTCCATATAGAAAGCAATGGATTGCGTAGCTTCCACATCGTCGAACTCGAAGAGGCCATATCCACAATCATGGGCACCAAAGCATTCGAAAAAGTAACCTACCAAATCCTCGGTGACGGAGAGCCATACACCCTGTTGTTCAAGTGTTTCCGCGCACCCGTCAACCAGCTTGGTGCCAGCATCCGTCTCGACACACGCGACTACACCTCACTCCTATTCCACTATGGCATCAACACCCACCAGCTTACCGGTAGCCGTCTCGACTTCAACCTGCGAATCGGATTCGACACCCGTTTATCGGCAGGTTACACGTTGAGCAGCGGCAGAGGCCTTGACTTTGCCTCCACCCTATCCTTCCAGTCGGTTCAGAATGGCGACTTCAACACTGCCACCAACAGTTTCAGCATCGACTATACTATGAGTCGTGCCGAGGCACATATAGCCTTCCTACCCTGGCGTAGGATGAGTCTCCAGTTAGGCTTCATGATTGACTATCTTTACATTACTTCCATCCGTGCCGACATCAATATGCTTGTCAACAGGATGGAGACCATCGACAAGACAAACTTCTTCCCTAGTCCTTACCTCACACTTCGGCACGACACTTTCGACGACCCCTATTTCCCGACCGAAGGCACCATATACCAGCTGTGCTACAACCTATATTTTAAGGGATTACTCCATGAATCGCCCCTCACCCATGCCGGCCAGTTCAATCTCCGTTCGGCTCGCAGCCTAGGTCGGTTCACATTGTTGCCCCATTTCGATGCCCGATACATATCCAATGATATCTACCCCTACGTCAACATGCTATCTATCAGCGATGCAAACCGAACACGCGACCACCATATCACCTTCGTGGGCATCAGCACCACCTACGCAGCCATGCGCCTCGTAGGGTCGTTAGGACTCGATGCCAGAGTGCGAATCGGCAAGAAACACTACATTACAGCCTCAGGACAAGTTCTGCACGAAGCCAAGGGAGTTAGCAAATTGATTGATAAGGAGAATTCCAAGACCCATCTCGGTGTCGCCCTCGAATATGCCTACAGCAGCTTCATAGGTCCACTAAGACTCAACGTGCATTGGTCGGACATCAGCAAGACACCCGGCTTCTATATCAGCGCCGGAATGGATTTCTAAACCTGAAACTATTATAACACCCTTCTAATCTTCTCCAGTCCCTCAACAAGCAAAGCCTTCGGGCAGCCGAGATTCATTCTGAAACAGCACTTATAAGCATCACCACCGAAAGTCGTGCCATCGTTCAACGCCACCATCGCCTCATTTATCAGTTTGTCGGCCAACGTCTTGTGTTCATATCCGCAGGCAGCGAAATCGAGCCAAGCCAAATAAGATGCCTCAGGTAACACAACCTTCACCTGCGGCATCTTTTCATCTACAAACGTTTTCAGCGTCTGCACATTCCCCTTCAGGTAGTCAAGCATCTGGGAGAGCCATTCATTCCCCTCTGCAAAGGCAGCTTCTGCCGCCGTGAAAGCAAAGATGTTGCCACCTGCAACACCAAGAGCATCGAGCCAACCGAAGAAACGCTTTCTTAAGTCCCGATTTGCGATATAACATACCGAACTGCCCAAACCAGCAATATTAAAGGTCTTGCTCGGTGCCATGAAAGTGATACTGTGGTTCTTTGCCTTATCACTTACCGTACTATAGCTCACATGCTTGTGACCATGAAGCGTAAGGTCAGCATGTATCTCGTCGCTAATCACAATCACATTGTGTCTCTCACATATCTCGGCAATTCTTCGCAGCACCTCTGCGCCCCACACCGTTCCTGCCGGATTATGGGGATTGCTCATAATGAACAGCTTGCATCCGTCAATCTTTTGCTCAAAGTCATCAAAATCTATTGCGAATCGTCCATTCTCAATCTTCAAAGGCGAGCAGACCAGAGTTCGCTGACTCTCCTTCGGAAGGTTCAGGAACGGCGGATAAACAGGTGTAGTCACCATCACCTTATCGCCATGTTGGGTAAGACACAAAAGGGCGTACGCTATGCCTGCAACTATGCCCGGTATGAAGTGCAACTCCTCATAGTGTTCACGTTCCTCACCTAGCACAATACCATAATGTTTTTCGAGCCATCCAGCAACAGCATTCCAATAACTTTTCGATGGCATCGTATATCCCAGCACATCATGGTCGCAACGCTTACGGATAGCATCCATAACAAAGTCAGGCGAGCGGAAGTCCATATCCGCCACCCACATAGGCAACAGATCATCGCGTCCATACATCGAGGGCAGGGCATCCCATTTGAAGCAGTCAGTTCCCCGACGGTCAATTATCTCATCAAAGTTATATTTTTTCATGATAGTCTGATTTACATTTTTCTAAGAATTGATTTATGTTCGTCGCTCACACGGAAGCTCTCGCAAGCCTTCTGAACAGTCTTTCTTCGCACCCATTCAGGCAAAGACCGGACAATTGGCAGTGTCGCCTCCCATTGTTTCGCAAGCGCTGTCGCAAAATACCATGCCTGCATCATGCGTATATAGTATTCCTCTCGTTCGATGGCGGCCACCCACAACAGCTGTTCAGCATCGAACTTATCATCAAGGTAGAATGCCTCCAACACACCGATACCAAACCGCACCGTATATTCGTGTTCAGCAGAAATCCATCGTCTCACGCTCACCAACACCTCCATCCCATGCTTCGCAAAGCATCGTGGACGCAATCCGTCGCATGTAGCCCAATTGTTTACATACGGCAAAAAACGTTCAACTTCAGCCATACAGGCATCATAATTTTTCATAGCCGACAAGACGATAGCATGTAGCTGGTTCTCCTCATAGTAACGGTGTGGCAGTTCAGCAAAGAGCATAGCAGCATCAATCTCTTTCGCCAACTTACGCAACTCCGGCATCCTCACACCTATAATATAATCGTCTGGCATTCCAGGCACAAGACCTTTATGGAAGTCGCGATACTTCAAATCCTGGAGGGCAAACAATCGTTGTTCAACATTCATAATAGCTTCAATATTTTGTAGTATGTGTTTTTCACGCCCGACCCCAGTTCGTCGGGTTCTATCATCATGAGGTTCTGTCGCAACTCGTCGAGCAATTCGGGGTAAGGCAGGCTGAGCTTATAAGCCAGCTTCATGCAGAGCGAACGCACGCCGTAGGGTTCTTCGCCCATCATCATGTGCACCATGCTGAAGTCCAACAGAGCCACATAATAATCCGGCACATCATCTTCTTCAACATTCAATGCCTCCAACGACCACTCACAACGTTCCAACAACGCCAACGTAATGCGGCGCAAAGACACTTCTGTCGTCATTGTTGCCAACCCAACCAGTTCTTCGCGATGTGCAGCAATAAAGTCATTGTCAGTCTTTGGCAGATGCGTCAGAGCCCATGCAGCATGCACCGCCTCTTCCCTGTCGTCATCCATCATGGTCGCGAACAGACCTTCGCGGAAGGCAGCATTATCATGTGCCCTTCGCGCCATCATCTTAATTTCGTCAATATGCATCGTTGCCATCAGACCTTCTCTTTATGAACAATTTTGTTTCTTAAATTATTTTTCACATATAACGCATACCTCTTGTTATTATTGTTCAATTTGTAAGACAAGACTAATCTAGCTCATATAGAGCACATTCGATTTTCAGTTTTACTCATCCCCAAAAACTCTATTTGTGTTTTTGAGTTTTTCGATGTAAACAAAAAAAGGCCATTACCAGTCAAGGTAATGGCCATTGAAACTTGAAACCTGAACGTTGCGCAAAGCGAGAGGAGAGGGAACTAGTTCACTATCCCGAGCCAAAGCAACGTCAGCGAAGCTAAACTTGAAACCTGTGCCGTAGGCTGCGAGTACCTTAGAATAAATTAAATG
>CADBOG010000143.1 GCA_902796265.1 uncultured Bacteroidota bacterium | reverse complement strand
GTGAGGATTTCATCAGCGCGGTTGTTGTCGACGTGGCC
Organism: uncultured Bacteroidota bacterium; assembly: GCA_902796265.1. Lineage (GTDB taxonomy): Bacteria > Bacteroidota > Bacteroidia > Bacteroidales > P3 > Colimorpha. Next base: position 13,426 of record CADBOG010000143.1, on the reverse strand, counting down.
GAAGACGATGGGGTCTTTGCCAGGAACACGCACCTCGAGGGTGGGTTCAGCGTGGCAGTAGCCCATGCAGCCTGTCTGGGTGAACACTGCAGCGATGCCAAGCTCATCGGCTTTCTGCATCATGTGTTCCATTACTTTCTTGGCGCCAGCGGCAATACCGCAGGTGGCCATAGCGACTTTGATTTGCACAAGCGATTCCGGATTTTCGGCTTTCTCACGAATGTCCAGATTCGACTGAAGCTTTTCTCTCATGGCCTTGAGGTCGGCCAGCGATTTAACTTTTGTCATGTGTAAACTCCTTTAGTTTTGTGGTTTAATATGTTAATTGATTATTATAAAATACGTTACAACGAAATATGCATAATATTTCGTATTGCAAAAATACACTTTTTTTATTTAAGTGCAAGCGTTTGACAGAAAAATATTTACTAACTATGGAATGTGGGTGACAAAAATCGTTCTTCTGTTTACCATCATCAGTTTTCAAGCATAAAATGCAGTCGGTTTTGAACATTGGCTTCGGATGTTCCTGAGTCGAAGTCGAGAAAGAGGAGTGAAAGCTTTGGATAGCGTTCTTTGAGTCGCTTCTCGATTCCCTTTGAAATGATGTGGTTGGCTATGCAGCCGAAGGGTTGGACGCTCACCACCTTGTTGATACCACTCTCTGCCAGATGGCATATCTCGCCTGGCAAGAACCACCCTTCGCCGAAGTCGGCAGCAGGGTTTATTACCTCGTTCGAGAGCCGATAGTTCTCGAAGATGCTGGTGAATGTCCGGTAGTAGGGAAATCCGCTGCATGCCTTGTCGAATTTGCCAGCGACAAACATTATTGCTCTGTCTATCAGGCGTGCCATACCGTCGGGCATAGAGGGTTCCTTTATGTGCAACTTGCGGTTGGCTAAGACGTTAGGCAACATCGACAGGAAGAATCCGCTAAGTGCTGGCGGAACCACCTCTATGTCATGTTCAATAAGCCAGCGTACGACATTTTTATTGGAAAAGGAGTTGTATTTGACGTATATCTCGCCTACGAGGCCTACACGTTCCACTTTCCGTTTTTTGTCACATATTGCAGCGAAAGCAGTTGCTGCCTCTTTTGCCAGATGTACTAGGGCTTTGGGGTTGTTGGCGGCAATTAGTTTAAGAGCTTCTGATGTGTATTTGTCGTATACGCGCTGGGTGTTGCCTTTCTCTATCTCCCTCACGATTGATGAATAGTACATCTTCTGCATCGAGTCGGCAAAAAACATGGCATACAGTATAATGCGCCACACTTTCTTCCACGGAATTGCGAAGCCCGGCTGTGTGTTCTCGAGTGCGTAACCAACTCCAACCGATACTACTGGCACATCGGCAAATCCTGCCCGCACCATTGCATTCTTGATGAGTGAGTAGTAGTTGCTTGCCCTACATTGACCGCCTGTTTGCGTGATGGCTACTGCTGTTTGCGAGAGGTCGTATTTGCCCGATTTGAGTGCCCTCATTAGGCTTCCCACAACTAAAGTTGCAGGATAGCAGATGTCGTTGTTTGCCTCGCGAAGTCCCTGTTCGGCATCTTCGTGGTTGGCCATAGGCAGCGATACCAGCTTGTAACCCATCATTTGAAAGATGGTGGTCAAATATTCCGAGTATCCTTCGGCGAAGAATGGGGCTAATATAGTCCTTCTGCGGTCTTCATCAGTAAAGGGCTTCGTTGTGAATGGCTGGACGATTGGTTGCTTGATTACTGGATTGTTCGATAATGATACCGAATCGACAAGCGACCTTATGCGTAGCCGGAGTGAACCTATGTTGTTGACATCGTCTATCTTAAGCACCGTGAGATTCTTGTTGTGTCTGTCGAGGATGCCACGCACCTCATCTAGGATGAATGCATCAGGGCCGCATCCGAACGAGGTCAGCTGCATCATGTGGAGCGCAGGATATGGGTGTTGCCCAACAAACCATGCAGCTTTGAATATCCTGTTGGGGTATGCCCATTGGCTCAGGGCGTTGATGTTACGATATACGCCGCTTCCTGCATGGCTGGCCACATTTTCGGTTATGACGTCAATACCCATATCGGCAATCGATTGCGACACTTTGTGCTCAATCAACGGGTCGGCGTGATAGGGCCGAGATGCCAGCAAGATTACCATTCTTCCATCGCTGATGGCTTTTTGCAATACTGCTGTCGCGCGTCTTTCCAGCTCTGCAACATACTTGCGTTGAGCATCGATTGCCCGTTCCACAGCCTTCATCGCCACGCTCTTTTTTATCCCCAATCCGCTCAGGTATTCGCAGCAGCTTCTCTCTAACAGCTTGCGGTTCTCAAAGTTGACCACAGGCGAGTCAAATGGCATCCCGTATCGTCTCTCCGGGTCGATAGACGACCTTATGACATCGGCATATCCGCTAACTATCGGGCAGTTATACGAGTTGCCTGAATCTTTGTCCTCCTTCCTCTCAAATACCACCCACGGATACAATATCCGGTCAACTTTCTGCTCAATCAAATCCATTACATGGCCATGCATAAGTTTGGCAGGAAAGCAGATATTGTCGGCCACAATGGTTCGTATTCCTTTCTCGTACAGCTTGTTGCTCGAACCTTTCGATAGCACCACCTCTATTCCTGATTCCGTCAGCAGCGTGCACCAGAATGGGAAATCCTCATAGATACCCAATCCGCGCGGTATGCCAATTCTCAATCCGATGCCTGTCTCTGGTTTCATGGCTCGCCTCCAGAGCATTCGGTTTTTCTCGACAAACATATTGACACCGCGATTGTGCTTCTCTGCCGACGAGCTATATACTCTTTCGCATTGGTTCCCAGAGTAGAACGTCTTTCCGTTGACAAAGAGGAAACTCTTCACGGTGCAATGGTTATCGCATCCTGGACATACTTCGATGCCTGCTTCGTAGCTGTTGCCTTTTATGATATCTGAAAGGAGCATTTGTTTTCGTCTTTTCTTGTTTATCTGGTTTGAGGTTTCTCTTGTGGGGTTTTCATCGATTTGGCATAGAGTGCTGCACCGTAGGCTCCTGAAAGCTCAGGGCAGTCGCAGAAACGGGCATTTCTTCCTGTCATCTTCTCAAGTGCCCGAACAACAGAGTGGTTCTTGAAGGTTCCGCCTTGCACCACGATAATCTCTCCCAACTCGTCTATAGAATGCAGTTTCATCACCTTAAAGAGGCAGTTCTTAATAACTGAGTATGAAAAGCCTGCGGCTATATCGGCAACACTTGCTCCTTCTCTCATGGCCTGTTTCACTTTGGAATTCATAAACACCGTGCATCTTGTCCCCAAGTCGTAAGGCCTTGTTGCAAAACATGCTATCTTCGCAAAATCCCCTATCGAGTAACCCAATTGGTTGGCAAAAGTCATGATGAAGCTTCCGCAACCCGACGAGCATGCTTCGTTTATTTCTATTCTTCTGATGCTTCCGTTGTCCACAAAGATGGCCTTCATGTCTTGTCCTCCGATGTCGAGCACAAATGTCACCTTGGGATCGATTGCTCTTGCCGTCATGAAATGTGCCATTGTCTCCACTATGCCGTAGTTCAGCGAGAATGCCGTTCTCAGTAAGCTCTCCCCATATCCCGTTGCTGCCGAACCAGCTATGTTTACCTTCTCGGGATGAGCCACTTTGGATGTCATTCTCTGCAACGCCTCCGAGAATGCCCTGTAGCTGTCTCCGCTATTGAACGAATAGTCGCTGTATACCATCTTTCCCTCGCCGTCAATAAGCACCACCTTGGTTGTGGTGCTTCCCGAATCGACGCCAAGATAATAGTCGCCCTCACTAATTGCATCTCCTTTAGGAAGTTCGAATCCTTTCTTCCCGTCAAGCCAATGTTCATATTCTTTCTCACCTTCAAATAATGGCTCTAATCCCGAATCTGCAATAACATCCAGATTGTCAGTATTGTTGAATAGTGATTCGATTTCGTCAAAAGTGTAATACTTACCTTTTGCCTTTAGGGCGCAACCCAATGCCGGAACGCATTGGGGATTCTCGGGCAGCACACAATCCTCCTCTCCCAATTCCAGCACATGTTGAAGATGCACACGCAGTTGCGGCAGATATGCAAAAGGTCCGCCACAAAGGAATACTTTAGGTTTCACCTCCACACCTCTTGCCAACGCACTCACCACCTGCATGGCCACAGCTCGGAACATAGACGCTGCTATGTCGTTCTTGCTCACTCCTCTGGCCAAAAGATTCTGTATGTCTGTCTTCGAAAAAACTCCGCATCGCGACGCGATAGGGTAAATGGTGTCCGACAGCGAAGCCAGCTTGTCAAGTTCTGCCGTCTCAACACCCAGCAGCGTTGCTGTCTGGTCGATAAACGACCCCGTTCCTCCCGCGCAGTTTCCATTCATCCTCATGTCTGGCACTCGCCCCTCTTCGAAGAATATCATCTTCGAATCTTCTCCTCCCATGTCTATAAGCGTATGTATATCAGGATACTTCTTGCTTATCACTTCCGCAGCTGCAATTACCTCTTGCTCGAAATCAATATTCATCCTTTCGGCATAACCCATCCCTACGCTGCCGGTCATCATCATCTGCAGCGTATGCTCACCAAGTTGCTCTCTCATGCGACCAAGTATCTCTAGCGCCGCTTTTCTGGGATTAGCGTTGTGGCGCTGATAGTCAGTAAAGATGCACTCTCCAGCTCCATTCAGCACACATGCCTTCATCGTCGTTGAGCCAATGTCGATTCCAATGCGGTAAGTTTCAGTATGATTCATGGTTTTATCAAGTAGTTTTTCGATTTGCAAAATTACTATTTTTCCCTCGTTCCCACAATCTCATCACCATTTTTTTCCAATGAGAAATAAAATTTCCAACTCCCACTTAACTCCCACTTAACTCCCACTTAAGTCCGACTTGACTCTCAATAGAGTCTAACCTAACTCTAACTTAAGTCTAACTTAACTCTAACCTAACCCTGGCTTGTTTTTATGGTTTAGTATTATTATCCGTGTCGGCCATTAATATGGTGTGCGAAATGAAAGATAAGTTATTTATTTTTAGCTATTAATATTGTATTGTGGTTGTTCTATTTCACATTGCAAAAGTACAAAGAATAAAAAAAACATAATTTCACTATTTAAGGCAAAAATATCCTAAAACTACGATTGGAGGTGTATGAAGCCAAAAGGAAGGTTAATGAGCCTTGTTAATGAGCCTTTCGGTAAAGACAAAAATCTTTTTTTCATATACACTTCAAAAAAAGTTTGTAACTTTGTATTTTTATTATTGAATCATCTATTTTTATAAGACTTTGAAAAACAGAATATATATAGAGACTTATGGTTGCCAGATGAACTTTGCCGACAGCGAAATTGTCACTTCCATCCTCTCTCGCGAGGGTTACGAGCAGGTAAAGGACATCAACCTTGGCGACTATATTCTCATCAATACCTGTGCCATCCGTGACAATGCTGAGCAGCGAATCCGCAAGCGTCTCCGTGAGCTTCGTGCCCTCCAGCGTAATCGCCCCTGGGTCAAAATCGGCATCCTCGGCTGTATGGCTGAGCGACTGAAAGACCAACTCATGGCCGAAGAGGACAATGTCAGCTTCATCGTCGGTCCTGATGCCTACCGTCAACTACCATCTATGCTCTCTCGTATCCAGCAGGGCGATCGCCTTGCCGAAACTCTTCTCAGCGACAGCGAGACCTATGACGACATTGTCCCCGTCCGTTACGACTCCAACGGCATAACTGCATACATCAGCATTATGCGTGGATGCCAAAACTATTGTGCCTACTGCGTCGTCCCCTACACTCGCGGCCGTGAGCGTAGTCGCGATGCACAATCCATTGTCCGCGAGGCAACCGACCTCTTCGACAATGGCTATCGTGAGGTTACACTCCTCGGACAGAATGTCAACAGCTACCGCTGGCATGATGAAACTTCCAATACCGAAGTCGGCTTTCCTCAACTAATGGAAATGGTGGCAAAGGTCAACCCCTTGCTTCGCGTCAGGTTCGCAACATCTCATCCCAAAGACCTCAGCGACGACCTTCTTCAAGTGATGGCTGCCTATCCCAACATCTGCCGTTGCATTCATCTTCCCGTACAATCGGGCAGCGCACACATGCTCAAACTCATGAACCGCCGTTATACACCCGAATGGTATCTTGATCGCATCGACGCCATACGTCGTTACCTTCCCGATTGCAGCATCACTACCGACGTTATTGCCGGTTTCTGCGGCGAGACAGAGGAAGATCATCAGGCAACTCTCGATATCTTCCGCCGTGTGCGGTACGACTATGCCTATATGTTCAAGTTCTCGATGCGACCCAACACCTATGCGGAGAAGCACCTTCAGGACGATGTGCCCGATGATGTCAAGACTCGTCGCCTTGAGGAGATAATTGCCCTCCAAGGCCAGATAGCACTCGAGAACAATCAGCGCGAGGTCGGCAAAACATTCGAAGTGCTTGTCGAAGGTGTTTCTCACCGCTCCGACCAGCAACTCTTCGGTCGCAATAGCCAGAACAAGGTTATTGTCTTCGACCGCCACGATATTGTCCCAGGTCAATATGTAAATGTTCGCGTAACCCGCTGCACGGCAGCAACCTTAATCGGAGAACTAATCTGAAAGAACCATCAATAACCATCATTATTTCAAAAATCGAGAACCTCTAGTAACCATAAAACCTTTACCCCTTGAACACACAAAGTTTTTTCCAGAAACATTCTTGGATTGGGCATGCTCTTATTGCAATCGCCGCTTCGCTCGTTATTCTCGTTGTCGTATTCTTGGTACTCAAACGCTATGGTCGCGTCGGTCAGGAATATCCCACCCCTTATGTGGTCGGTTCCTATCTCGATGATATTGACAGCATAGCTGGTGGCCTCACGGTACATTTTGTTGTCATCGACTCCATATACCAGTCGGGCAAGCGCGGTGGCTATATCCTGCGTCAGGACCCCGATTCGGGCGCACTTATCAAGAATGGACGAAAGATTTATCTGACCGTCACTTCTCATGTGCCAGACAATGCTGTCGTCCCCGACCTGCGTTCACTTAGTGTACGCCATGCTCTCTCCCAACTCCAAAATGTAGGCCTTCGTGGAGGCCATCTCACCTTTGTCGAGGATCCGCATCATGCTGTCCTTGAGCAGAAATACAAAGGACGTGCCGTAGCTCCAGGACGTCGTCTTGAGAAGGGCGCTATGATTGACCTCGTCGTCGGTCGTGGTACAGGTTCGGGTCAAACCATTGTTCCTTATCTCGTTGGCATGACTCCACAGAAAGCCCGCAACAGCATTCTCTCCGCTTCACTTAATATGGGTGTCGAACACTTTGACGGCATTACCGATATGTCGCACGCCATAGTTTACAAGCAGTCGCCTGAATATAGCGGACGTCCTCTCTCTCAGTATGGCGACCACATTGAACTCTGGTATTGCGACAAGTCGGTCGTCGCTATGGAAGAGCTGGAGCGTATGAAACAGAAACAGATAGAAGACTCGATAAGAGCCCTCTATGAGCAGCCCGATGAGCCAACAGGAAGAGATCCCTACCACATGACTGGCCTTGATGAATTCTAATTATTATTACTTGCCAAACATCCTTTTAATAACTTACATACCCCGCTCAATTATTAACTCACTTAACTAGTCTTATTTGCCCAAAAAACAACATTCCATAACCTTGAAAAGATTCATTCTCATACTATTTTTATTCTATTCCCTCGCTCTCTCTGCACAAGAGGTTTTGATGGGACTTTCGTCTGTTGAGCGTCCAAAACCAAGCGCAAAAGGAACAGAGGCGATTGTACTTCAGCTTCCTTTCTTTGACGATTTCTCCAACTACGAGGGCTGTCCCGATCCTAATCGATGGCAATCCACACAGGCTTTTGTCGGCAAGACCTTTGCTCGCGAGGCTCCAACTGTTGGAATGGTAACACTCGATGCCCTCGATGAGCATGGCGACCTTTATCCCCAGGCCTCTACTAATCTTTTTTCTGCCGATACTCTTACCTCTCAGCTCATACGACTCGATTCCCTGACGGGCACTATCCGTCGGCCACTTCATGCTGGCGACTCAATAATCCTCAGCTTCTTCTACCTCCCTGGCGGATGGTATGGCGACCCACTCAACAGAGTCGGTAGCGCACCTTCTCCACAAGATTCTCTTTTTCTTGACTTCTATGATGCCGAAGATAGTAGCTGGCATGTGGTTTGGGCAACTGCTGGTCGCAATGCCGATACCGTCGGTATTCGCTCACGCTGGCCGTGGAAGTTCGCCAGCGTCAAGATTGAAAACGAACGCTACCTTACCTCTTGCTTCCAGTTCCGTTTCCGCAACTACGCAAGCCTTGATGACAACCCTAAGAGTGGCATTGCCGGCAACTGCGACCAATGGAACATCGACTATGTCTATCTCAATTACGGTCGCACATCAGGCGACTCCATTTCTCGTGATGTGGCCTTCGTCGATGCTGCCCCCTCCATGTTGAAACAATACTATGCGATGCCTGCGCGTCAATTCACGGCATCTGATATGGCTTCTTCTCTTGATATTCTGCTCGTCAACCGCTACAATCAAACGCTCGCCTCCAACTACAGCTATCGTGTCTTTGACGAGAATTGGTCGGTGGTGAAAAACTACGATGGCGGCCTCGAAAACATCCCCGCTTTCTTCCCCAATGGCAGTTATCAGACGCATGCTGTTCACAGCAATCCACCCGTCAATTTCACTTTCCCCGTGAATGGTCAGCCAATATCATTTGAAGTGCTTCATCTTTTCCACGAGGGTGTTGGTGGCGATAGTCATCCCGAAAACGACACTATTCGTTTTCATCAGGTCTTTGACAACTATTACGCCTACGACGATGGTACGCCTGAGAATGGTTATGGCGTAACTAAGTCGGGTCCTAATGTGAGCAAGATGTATATCGCTTGTCGATATCAGTTAAATGTCGAGGATACCTTGACAGCCGTCGACCTTTTCTTTAACCGAACAAGAGGCGCAGAAAATGAGGATGTCCCCTTTGTGCTTTGTGTTTGGAGCTGTCAAAACGGTATTCCGGGAGCGCTCCTTTATCGCGATGATACTCGTTATACACCTTACTTCGATGGCCTCAACCGCTATCACCGTTATAAACTTGCTAACCATATATTGGTAAGTGATACGATATTTGTCGGTTTTGAACAGCAAACCACCGACTTCATCAACCTTGGTTTCGACCGTAATACAGATTCACGTCGACAGACTTTCTATCGTGTGTCAAACGAGTGGATGCAGAGTATCTGGACGGGTTCCATTATGATGAGACCTTGTTTTGGCCAATCTGCTCTTGTCGGCATCGACGATTTACATCCCATAATTCATAAAGCAGATTTGAATCTCTTTCCCAATCCAACTAGCGACGTTTTACATATCGAGTCAAACGTTTTCAATCCCGAGAGTTCACAAATTTCAATACTTGACCTTTATGGTCGTGTTGTGAAAGAATTGCCCTTTGCCACAACAATTAATATTGTTGACCTCCATTCGGGTGTTTATTTCCTTCGTGCTGTCGATAAGCAGAATAACTATGTTGTCATTAGAAAATTTATTGTCAGATAATTATGACTGAGGATCAGATTATAGAAGAACAAGAGCAAGAACTGTACGAAAACCATAGATTCACTGTCGATCGTGGTCAGGAAACCATGAGGATGGACAAATATCTGCAGATGCGTATCGAGGGCGTATCACGTACCAAGATTCAAGCTGCTGCTAAGGCCGACTGCATCCTTGTTAATGGAAAACCTACCAAGTCAAGCTATAAGATTAAGCCGCTGGATGTTATAAGCGTATTGCTTCCCACCCCTCCACGTGAAATAGAAATCATTCCTCAGCAGATTGATTTCAAGGTAGTTTATGAGGATGATGACCTCCTTGTTGTCGACAAACAAGCTGGTTTGGTTGTTCACCCTGGTTTCGGTAATTTCGATGGCACTCTTCTCAACGCTCTCGCTTGGTATTATCAAGACAAACGCGGTAAGGATGGTAATCCTATTACTCCATATCTTGTGCATCGTATCGACAAGGACACATCTGGTCTCTTGCTTATCGCTAAAACAGAAGAGGCTCAAGCTCATCTTGCTAAGCAGTTCTTCGACCATACTATCGAACGGAAATACAATGCTCTTGTGTGGGGTGACTTCCAAGAGGATGATGGCACAATAGTAGGAAATCTTTCTCGCTCAGCAAAAGATCGCAGAATTATGGCTGTATATGACGACCCAGAAATCGGCAAGCATGCAGTTACACATTGGCATGTACTCGAACGTTTCGGATATGTGACTCTAGTAGAATGTGTACTCGAAACAGGTCGTACGCACCAGATTCGTGCCCACATGAAACACATAGGGCATCCACTCTTTAATGATGCGGCTTATGGTGGTGACCAAATTCTTAAAGGAACAACGTTTTCTAAATACAAGCAGTTCGTTGACAACTGCTTTACGCTCTTGCCTCGTCAAGCTCTTCATGCTCTTGTCCTCGGCTTTGAGCATCCCTCAACACACAAGCAGATGCATTTTGAATCACCTTTCCCAGATGATATGCATGCCGTAATAGGAAAATGGCGTAACTACGCACAACATAAGTTGTCAGAATAATCGCTCATCACATAATAGTTATTATCCAAAAGTCATCACCAAGCACCAAGCACTAATCACCAAGCATCAAGCACTAATCACCAAGCATCAAGCACTAATCATTAATCACTAATCAACTGTCTCAATATTCCCACATGTCTTGGCTGATATCGAGCAGCTCGTTCTCAATTCGCTCTGACTCCCAAATGGCATCTTGTCCTGTTAGGTAGTCGAGTACTGTTCGGTTGTAAACATTAGATACTTTTGTGACGAAACTGTTGAACATGCGATTTGTGAATATGAACTCCCATGATGGTTGGTGAGCAACATTCTGTTGCCAAGTGGCTTCATTTCGCACCATTAACTTTTGCACTTGAGGAGACAGCATCGGAATCCAGAAGAGTGGAGCAGTACCCATATAGTCTTTGTCTCCATCATGCTCTTTAAAGAATTCTTTAGTTAGGCAGATGCCTATTATTCGGACATTTTGTTCTGTTACAGCCTTATCAATATACCACGACTCTTTTAGATAAATCTGAAGCACCTCTTCGCCGTTGAATTCATTCGGTATAAGCACAGTACGATATTCGTAATTCTCGTCGTCATCAACAATCTCTAACGTTATCGTATCGGCTTTGGTCATTCTGTCAACGAAATCTTGGCAATCAACTCGTATCTTGAACTCGTCGTCCTCGTAGATGGGTATCTCATCATTCACTACGGCATCCCATAGCGTGTAAGCGAAGTTCTTGCGGTTCATAAAACCACCTCTTTCTCGTGGATAATAGAAGAAATGGTTGAATTTCTCACGGAAGTCAATTGTACGCCACACCAATTTCTCCCACACTACGTCAGCCTCACGCACGTATGGTAGAGGCTGTGCCTCACGTTCTTTGGCCGTATTGCGTTCATAGTAGTACGGCACCTGCTCTCCTTCTATGCTCTGCGCCATAAGCGAAGAACAAGTAGAGAACATGATAATAAGTGCAATATGTAGTACCCTTTGCTTCAAGTTTTATAAAAAAGAAAGAGAGTCAAGAATTAGTGTAATTCTCAACTCTCTTAATATCGATTCAGAATTAAGAATTAGAATTCAAAATTCAGAATTCAAAATTCATGATTAGATTAGTATTCCCACATATCGGACTCAATATTCCAAATCTCATCCTCTACGCGCTGTGATTCGAGAATGGCATCGGTACCAGTTAGATAGTCGGAAATTTTGCGGTTCATGACGTTGCTCTCGCGAGTGCAGAAACTATCGAAATAGCGGTCGATGAAAATGTCGTCATAGCTACGTTCAGCATGAGTGTTGTGCTCATCATAAGCCAAAGCTTTGACAAGGACATTACGAACTCTCATGTCGTTCATCGGGAACCAGCAGATTTCCACGGGATCGCACATACGACCATCCTCACCGCGGTCGCGGCAGAAATTGTAGACAAGGGCGATGGAAAGGATGCGGACTTTCTGACGGGTATCCTGTTTGTCGATATACCATGCTTCTTTCAGCCAGAGAGAATAGACCTCACCGGGCTTGAAATCATCAGTTACAACCTGGGAATGAGAAGCTGTTTCATCTCCGTATTCATCATATTCGTACACCATCATGGTGTCAGACTTAGTCAGTCGCTTCAATTGTGTCTGATAGTCCACGACGTCACTGCTGAACATATCATCAGTAGCATAGCCCTCGATATCGCCACGTTCCCATGCCTCCATGAGGACATTGCAAAGGTTTTTGCGTCCCTGAGTGTCCTTCTTGGGGTTAGTGGGGAAATAGAAGAACTGGTTGAATTTCTCACGGAAATCTATAGTCCTCCATACCAGGTGTTCCCAGACGACATCAGCCTCGCGAAGGTATGCGTAGGGAATAGCCTCACGACCTACTACCTGGTCTTTCTTATAGAAGTCGTTGAAATTATGATCCTCATCAGCATCAATGATGCTTTGTGCATTGGCTGTGAAAATGCCAGTTGCAAAGAGGAAGATACTTAGACAAAACAATACTTTCTTCATGGTATGAGATATTAACTGTTATTTCATGCGGATGCTGAAGTTAAGGTTATGGGTCTGACCGTCAGGGGTAGTAACCTTAACACCGTCGATATAGAACTTCTGGCGTGAGCGCAGGTTCTTGATACGGTTAATCATTTCCGGGTTCAAGCGGTTGCCACTACCTTGTATTGGCAGAGGGCTACCTTGAGCCGAAAACTCGAAAGTGGAAATCTTAGGTGCAGGAATCTGGAAGTCGAAGTCTTCGAGAACAGCACGGAGTGTCGGGTTGGCCTCGATTTCTTTTGCAGATGCAGACTCACCACTCTTGAAATTACCGAGTTTGATTTTGGGCTCAGGAATACGTTTTACACGATATTCCTTTGTACCCATATCCTTGACTTGTCCATCAATCTTGGCGGTGACACGAATACTCATGCGTCCAAGTTTATTGGGTTTAATGATGTAGTTACCGTCACCCTGTGCACGGGTGATAGTTCCGTTACCAGTTGTGATTGTAGCAGTGACATCCTTAGAAGCCACACCAGGAACACCAATGGAGACGGGATTTTCGATACCGTTGTACACAACATTCATCTTGCTGAGCTCGATGACGGCTACAGGAGCAGCCACAAAGTAACTTTCGTCGAATGGATACTGTTCCTCAACACCGTCTTTCATCATATAAACCACACCATGTACCTTACGCTCACCGGGAGCACCAGCACCAGCGGTATAGGTGATGGAACCATCGGAACCGCTCTTGTATTCCTGACCATTGATGACGGCACGGAATTCACGTTTCGAGTCGTAGGCTCCGACGTTGACTT
>CADBOG010000142.1 GCA_902796265.1 uncultured Bacteroidota bacterium | reverse complement strand
CGCAGAGATGATTCCCTTCATCGCAAAATGCAAGGTGCAGGCGATGCACAACGGCGATGTGTACATGACCGAGTTGCCCAAACGCCAACGCAATAAGGCACTCTTCCGTGACGACAACAGCACGCTGACGCTGGGAAGAGACGGACAATACTACTTCTGCTTCATACTGCCGCAGAAGCAGGCGAAGGAGTTGGCCGAGAGGCTTGTGAGACAGGCAAAGGCGATAGCAGAGAAATTTGAACAAATGACATCCAAGAAAGGAGGCAAAAGATGAGTGTACACAAAATAACCTATAAGGATGGGGCAAAGATGATGAGTCCCGTACTCTCGAGAGAGGAATACCTGAAACTGCGCGGAAGCGCAAAGCAGAGACGCACGGTGAAGGCTGTGCGCGAGGGCGACGAGAAGCTGAAGATGCGGCTGGAGCAGATGAACTACAGCTGTCTGCCAAATGACGACGGGACGCTGAAAGGATCCACGAGGATAAGCACGACGGTGGGCATGGACATCGACCACATCAAGGCCGAGGAGATGGAGGAGGTGAAGAACCGCATTCTCGGCAAGAAGGACGAGCTGGGGCTGCTGATGATGGAGCTGAGCGCAAGGGCATCGGGGTACCATCTGGTGTTCCGCCGCAGGGAGGAGATGAGCCAGGAGGAGAACCTGAGATGGGCGAGCAAGGTGCTGGGTGTAGAGTTCGACCAAGGGGCAAAGGATGCTACGCGTGTTTTCTTTACTACGACGGATAGCGAGGAGGATTTGATATTCTTGGATGACGGGATATTTGAGGTGGACGAGGCGATAACGGAAGGAGAGAAGGGGCGCAGCCAAGGAGAGAAGGAAGAAGGGACGGAACGCAGGACGCAGCGCAGCCGAGCACGGCTGCTTTATGAGGGAACGGAGGAGAAGGAAGGACAGACGGAGCGCGAGGCGGAGCAAGGCCGAGAAGAGACGGAAGAAGGGACGGAGCGCGGGAGGCAGCGCAGCCGAGCACGGCTGCTTGATGAGGGAACGGATGAGAAGGAAGGACAGACGGAGCGCGAGGCGGAGCAAGGCCGAGAAGAGACGGAAGAAGGGACGGAAGAAGGGACTGAGCGCGGGACGCAGCGCAGCCGAGCACGGCTGCTTGAGGAAGGAACGGAGGAAGGAGGAGAGACAAAGGCAGTTGCTGACAAGGTTTTTGCTTCGGAATATCAGGGGATTCCTTATACGGAGATTATCGCCAAGTATTGGCAGCTGTTCAACAACGGGAAGGAGCCGCAAGAGGGCGACCGCGACACGTTGACCTACCAACTGGCATGCGATTTGAGACACATCTGCGGAAGAAACGCCCAATGGCTTGACCAAGTGATCCCATGCTATGACGGATTCCCGCTGGAGGAAAAACGCAAGAAGATTGAGAGCGCGTTGGCTGCCAAGAGCGAGGGTATGCCCTTCCGTATCAAGCAGGTGCTGCATGCGTTGAAATCATCGGCTGCCATTAAGGCCTGCGGAGGGACGCTTATCACTCCGCCTGAGATGCCAAAGAAGCTGCCACCACTGGTGAAGCTGCTGACAAAGAATGTGCCGTGGTTCTATAAGCCGGCCGTCGCATCCGCCGTATTCCCTGCCTTGGGCGCTCATCTGCATGGCGTGAAGTTCCGCTACTGGGACAACGTCGACCATGAAGCTACGTTCATGAATGTGCTTGTGGGTCGCCAGAGCATTGGCAAGGGAACCATCAAGAAACCTATAGAATACATTATGGAGGACATCCGCCAGCGCGACATCCCCAACCGCCAACGAGAGGCCGAATGGAAGCAGAAGAATCCTGGTGCCAAGCAGAAAAAAGACCCAAGGCCGACGGACATCTGTATTCAGATGCTGATTGACAACTTGACGGATGCTGTCTTCAACCAACGCATCGTGGATGCCAACAACAATGGAGAGCGTTTCCTTTACACCATCGTCGACGAGATTGATGCGTTGAAGAAGGTCACTTCGCGCGGTACGGTGGATGAGGTGGGATTGCTGATTCGCAAGGCATTCGATAATGCTTATGCCGGACAGGAGCGCGTAGGTGCTGACTCGGTGAGCGGTATTGCTCCGCTGCGTTGGAACTTCAACGCAAGCACAACGCCTCCAAATGCACGCAAGTTCTTCAACAAGATGGTGAACGACGGAACCGTGAGCCGACTGGATGTGAGCACCATTATCCGCAACGACGACAACGACGACGAGGCTCCCATCTTGGGCATCTACGACCACCAGTTCGCCACCGAGCTGAAACCCTACATCGATAGACTTGAGGCTTGCAACGGACTGATTGAGTGTCCGCAGGCGAAGAAGCTCTCGCTCGAGATGAAGAAAGAGAACAGCGATGCCGCCAAGCTGTACGACTCGGAAGCTTACCGCGTGCTTAGTTATCGCGCCAACGTCATCGCATGGCTGAAAGGCATGGTGCTATATGTGGCGCATGGCTACAGGTGGAGCAAGGAGATAGCCGATTTCGTTCGCTGGAGCCAGCAGTATAACTTGTGGTGCAAGATGCTCTACTTTGGTGGTCAGCTGGAGAAGGAACTGCGCGAGGAGGTGGAGATACAGAAGCAGAACGGCCCAAAGAACCTGCTGGAGCTGCTGCCGGAAGAGTTCACGAAGGAGCAGTATTATTTGATGCGACAGAGCCAAGGACGCAGCAACGACGGCGGCAGCACCTTACGTTCATGGGTTAAAAGAGAATACCTATTCTTGGATGAAGCAAGTGGAAGATATTGCAAGACGGAGAAGTATAAGAAGTTGAAAGGCAAAATATAAGGGAGAATTGAAAATTGAAAATTGAAACCACAGATTATGATTAAACTTGAGAATAATGAGACCTGTTTCGTGCAGCTCTGGCTTCGGCTGGAGCGCACGAGACAGATGTTCGGAATGCAATACAAGAGATTCTGCATACGAAGGGTGATGCAGTCGTGGCTTGGCAGCGAGGCGACTGACGAGATGGTATGGAATGTGTGCCAATTGGCTACTGGTCATGAGTACGAACCCGTCTTTGGTTTGGATATTCTGCCAGCACCGTCGCTGCATCCAAGAAGGAGCCGCGAGTTCTTGAGAGCTTTGGTGGCCGTGAAACTCGGCATCGGCATCCGCAAAGTGAATCTGAAAGCCCTCGACCGCGCCTATTCCATAGCATTCCCCAACAGCACCCCCATAAATGTCAGCAAGAAACGCAGCGCAAAACGTCGCGGCCTTGAAAACGAAGAAGATGAAGAAGAACCGCCATAGGACGTTGCAGCGTTGCAGCGTTGCAGTCAAAAATCCGTATCCGAAACAAATACTAATCTGACATAAATCTGAATGTCCGATTTAGATTTAAACATCATCGGAGCTCTCTTGAGGGGCTCCGTTTTTTAATTGCCAAAGAATACAATAAAAACACAAAGGATACAATAATTAATTTGTTATATCCGTTATGGATGCCGATGAATGATGAATTGAGAATGCCGATAAAAAAATGAATTGAGAATGCCTATGAACACGATGAACAGGGAACGTGAAATATTTAAGATTACGCTGGTTGGCAGCGTAGCTAATGTGATGCTGACGGCTTTCAAGTTTGTTGCCGGCATTGTGGGGCATAGTGCTGCTATGACAGCCGATGCTGTCCATTCGCTTTCTGACCTGCTAACGGATGCTATTGTGCTTCTGTTTGTCCACATAAGTGGCAAACCCGAGGACAGAGGTCATGACTATGGACACGGAAAGTACGAAACCTTGGCAACGACGCTTATCGGCTTGGCTTTGGCTGCGGTTGCCGTCGGTATTGGGTGGAAAGGCGGCATATCTTTGTGGCATTGGCTGCATGGAGCCGAACTGCCTGCACCTGGATTGTTCGCACTATGGGCTGCTTTGGTTTCGGTGGTGCTGAAAGAATTGGTTTATCAATTCACTGTGCGTCGAGGAAGGAAACTGAAATCACCAGCTCTCGAAGCCAACGCATGGCACCATCGCAGCGATGCCTTGTCCTCGTTGGGTACGCTGGCAGGCATAGGTGGAGCTATATTGTTGGGCAACCGCTGGACGGTACTCGACCCATTGGCGTCACTTGTTGTGGCTGCCTTTATACTTAGGGTGGCTTACAAGCTCTCTCGGCAAGGTCTTGCCGAACTGCTGGAGGCTTCGCTTCCAGACGATGTGGAACAAGAAATCATAGATGTGGTTGAGTCTTTTCCCGATATAAAGGACCCTCATCATCTGCGTACTCGTCGCATAGGAAACCACTATGCTATAGAGTTGCATATACGTATGGATGGCGATTTGCCTCTTCGTGTTGCCCACACACGCACCTGCGAAATAGAGCAGGCTCTCAAGTCACGCTTTGGAGAAAACACACACATCACCATTCATGTCGAGCCAACGAAATGAATGGTGATGTGCTTAAGTGGTTCCCATTACACGGGAAGGTTTAGTCAGTCTTTGTATACGTAATAGGTATAATAGTAGGAGGTATAGGTATTTGGTCCTTCTTGTTCAATAAATGTTTCGGTTTTTTTCGTGGGCAAATTGCCATCGTAATCATAAGTGTTATCGGTTACATAGGTTTCACCCGTTAAGGAACCGGATGTGTATTTGAGCATTTCTTTTGTGACATTGTTTTTGTTGCAAAGGGATGTAGGATTTACATATTCACCATCATACGAAGATTTTATTAAGCCGAAATAAGGGTTTATCTTGTCATCGTAGCTATATCTGGATATATAAATCCAATCAAGAGTTTTATACGTCAACTTATCGATATTGTCTCCATCCCATTCAAGTTTTATATTATAATCTGACATTGCTGTCTCTAATTTAGTTGCGTTCTTGTGGGCGGCACGAATGCGCTTGCTGTCTTCGGGTGTAGGCAGGAACATAAACAGCGAAATATCAATCATCTTGTCGATGTTTGAGACGCTGCTTCTTTTTGAGAAGTCTTCTAAGTAATGAAAATCAAACTCGCTAATCTTTTTGCCGTCGTGCTTCACATCACAATAACAATATCTCTCGTCATTTAAAAAGTATTCGATTTTATTTAACTTGCGACCGTCATATTCGTAAGAGGCTCGGTATCCATCATATTCAATCTTACTGAGACGTTTACCATCGTAATAAAAATCAAAAATGATTCCAAGATCGCCGTCGGAATTGTAGGTTTCTATTCTTTTCAGAAGATTACCACTCCACTCCCAACTCTCGGCAAGATATTTTTCAGTTCTTTCCTCTGTTGTAAGTGTTAGGTTTTCTATTTTTTGTAATTTAGCTTTGTATATTTTGCTGATTTTCTTATCGGGGGTGTATACTCCCTCTTTTTTGCAAGATGAGAATGTAACAACTGTCAGTAGGATGACAGAAAGAATAAAGAATTTTTTCATGTCGTTTTGATATTTTGCTGATTATTAGAAATTTTGTATTGATTCGGGGAGCTATTTCTTGTGTTCTTTGTAATAGTTGAGGCCTAAGCGGACATTCTCGATGATGGCGTTGGAGGAAAAGGTGGCTCCTGCAACAACGTCTACTTTGACGTTGAGGGCATCGTCGACAGTCATTCCGTTCCAGCGGTCAAGCATGCCACCCTTGGTCATGTGCTCGAAGAAGCGCGGAGTCTCAGCATTTTCGAGAGCTTCAACCTTGACAATCTTGTCTTTCTCGATGGTGATGATTAGAGGTGTGGGACCATTGTAGCCCTTGATGTCCTGCGAGAGGGTTGTGGTGTTGATGGTGTAGACACCTTTCTTCTTGGTCATAATGCCGTCGCTGCTTGTGCAGCTGATAAGAACGGCAGCGAGTGCCACTACGGCTACGCTAAGGATGATGGATAGGTTCTTTTTCTTCATGTTAGATGTTGATATGTTAGATGTTGATATGTTGTATGTTATATGAAATTAGTTGGTTAACATTTGATGACTTCGGCTGAGCCGTTGACGAGGTAGCGGAGAGTTGTATGTACATCTTCGCAGAGGTAGCGTGTCCTGCGTTTCTCGATGCTTTTGAACACTCTTTCGGGTTTCGTTTTCAGGCGGAATCTTGTCCCTAATGGCAGTTCCGACAGTATCATGTATTGTTCTTTGTTTTCGGGCAATCCGTAACGCTTCAATGTCTGTTCTAATGCTTGTCCTGCGGCGCGGTTGAGAGGTATATGCGATGTGTAGTTCTTAAAGAGCGGATAGCATTCGGGAGGAAAGTGTCCTCCGTTGAAATACTGGATTAGCAGGTTGCGGTATTGTTGCTGCCATTCGTGTCCGTGTGGTTGGACATTGCGGCCAAAGGTGAGGAAGGTGTTGAGGTGGGCAATCTCGTGGAGCAGCACCATCAGAAAAAAGTATTGTGGCAGGTCGCCATTGACGCTTATTTCGTGGTTAGGATGGAGTGGTGTGGGACAGCGATAGTCGCCAAGTTTGGAATTGCGCGAAGGAGTGATTTTGAACTGCACTCTGTTCTCGCTTATGAACTTGTATATTGGCTCAACGGCTGATTGGGGCAGGTAACGTGCCAATATCGCCTTATATTCCTCTTCGCGTGTCCCCATAATAGATGGATGATAACTGGTTGTGCACTCCGACGGGCATAGCCTCGGTGAACGTTGGGCAGTTGCACTTGCGGCTCTTGCGGTGCTTGGACATGTGAATGCCTTTGCGACTGCAACCTGTTGACAACAATGCCAATACAAGAAGCGATAGTATTATTTTTGAACGTGATTTCATACTTGCTGTCAGTTGCTCTGCTCTTGGGGTTTTTCCTCTTCTTCGTTATTGTCTTGCTCTTTGTCAGGGTAGTAGGGGACAATGCCCATAAGCATCTCTTCCATGCGACGCATTTCGATGGTTATAATCTCCATATTTTTTCTGGTTACATCGAGGGTCACCATTCTTGGCAAGTAGCCGACACAATGGACATCAACCAAATATTCGCCGTAGGGAAGCTGAAGGTTGTAAAAGCCGTTTGTATCGCTGGTCGTTTCTGCACATTGGATGGAGTCATCCTTGCGTATCACTGTGATGTGGGCAGAAATAATCTTCTTGCCGTTATCGCCATCGAAGACATAACCAGTAATTGATGTGGTGTCTATTCTTGACTCGACCACTACATCGCCCATCAGTCTTTCGTGTCTGTTGTCATTCTGGGCATTCAAGTCCTGTGCCGCGGTGACCATTCCCAATGTCATACCCGCCACAACTGCGGCTTTGCCCAGCTGGCACCGTTTCGTAAGTTGGTCTTCGATATATTTCAGCTCTGCCTCGCAGTGGGGGCAGGTTCCATTGCAAGGTCCATCGTAGGTACACTCCTTGCTGTCGAGTGGAATGTCGTTTTCGCGAGCTATCTCCTTCCGGATTTCTTTAAGCTGATTGCAGATACTCTTTCCTTGATTCATGACATAAAAGATTAGGGATTATATCATTTAGTCCTCTTTGTTTTCGTTTTCTTGCATGTAATCTATTGTATTGGTCTCATCTCGACTGGTGTGATGATCAGAAGGGTAGTAGGGTATTTCTTCCTCTACTAATCTTGCTCTTTTTACCGTTAGCCACACTACAAATGCCGACAGTAATGTAACTACTCCGAAAGTGGATGCAAAGTCGACAAAGCGCATTGACACAGGGAAGGCGTCCACTATGGCGTTGGCGCCTATCTTCACTATGCCAAACTGCTGCTGTATCAGGCAGATGATGAATCCGAGCACCAATCCGGCAATGACACCAACAAGGGCTATCATAAGTCCTTCGGTAAAGAAGGTCCGCTGTAGGTCGCGCTGTGTCATTCCTATTGCTCTAAGTGTGGCTATATCTTTGCGTTTGTTGATGATGAGCAGCGATAGTGAAGCTATAATGTTGAGTGTCGAAATAAGAACTATTAGCGAGAGAATAAGGAATACTCCCAATCGCTCGGAGCGGAATATCTTGTAGTAGAGTGGTTTTTGGTCGTAACGGTCTTTCACGCTGAACCCGTCGCCAAGGAGTTGCTTGATTTCTTTTTTGGTCTTCTCCATATTGGCTCCCTCTTTGAGGGTTAATGCCAACGATGTTACCTCGTCCGCTCCATAGTTCATCAGTTGTCGCACAAAATTGATGTCGCTGACAACATACAGATTGTCAATCTCTTCTTGCACTTGGAATGTGCCAGCCACATAAGCATATCCGCTGTTGAAGGCTTCGTCCATAGTGAAACCCATACTCTTTGTTCCTCGCTTCGGGATATGTACTGCCAGCGGTATATTTGTGGTCGAATTGACTCCAAGCCTCACCATTATGTTCCAACCTAACAGCAGGTAATGGTTACCGCCTTCGTTGAGTAGGTATTGCCCTTCGAACATCATGGTGTCAAGACCTGATGTGTGACCATATTGTTCGTCGATTCCTCTCAGCTGCACTATGGCTTCTGCTTGGCGTAAGGTCACCCAAGCGTTTTCCTCAACAATCTGCGATATGTCGGAAATCCCTTCGATATTCTCAAGACTTTTGTAATCGATATCGGAGGTCTTGAAGGTCTTGCCTTCAGAAGGCTCTATAACAAGCTCTGGGTCGAAGATATTGAAAAGTGCCTGCGTCAGTTCCCCTATACCATTATAAACAGACATCACCACGACAAGGGCAATGGTGCTGACAGCTATGCCCACAAGTGAAATCCAAGAGATGAGGTTGATGACGGTCTTCTCTTTGCGAGAGAAGAGATATCGGCGTGCTATGAAGAAGGGAACCATTAGCTAGACACTAACAATCTTATTAACTGTTCTTCAGCAGTTTCTCAATGTTCTCGATATAGTCGAGAGTGTCGTCAAGATAAAATTCTAAGTTGGGAATTATGCGTAGTTGCTTGCCTTCACGCAACCCCAGTCGGCGACGGATGTCGGCCGCATGTGTTAGTATTGCATTTATGACCAACTGTGTAGTAGCTTTTGTGCCGGCAGGAGTGTCTGGCGTTTCTGGCATTTCGCCAACAGGAAAGATGCTGATATAGGCACGAGCAATGCTCAAATCGCTGGTTACGCGTACCTTGGTGACGGTTATCAGCGAATTTCCGATTTTGGGCTTCATCTCCTTGAGGAAGATGTCACCCAAATCCTGCTGTATCAATCTTGATATCTTGTTCTGACGTGTTGTGTCCATTAATCAGTAAACATTAACGTATTAGAATCTCACACCACACTTAGAATCTCACACCTATCCTCACGGGCAGATAGCAAGTTTGCTGGGTGTAGGCAAAACCTAGTTCCATGTAGAGGCTCATGTAGTTTCTCTCCATGTTTCGCACCTCGTGGCGGAAAAACCAGTTTACTCCTGTCAGCACTTCGACGTAAGGTTTAATAGTGTTGCCGTAAGGACCATCGGACATCAGGTAGCTGGCACCCAATCTGGCACCGAACATTGGTGCCCATTCTTCGTTCAGGGGACGATAGTCGAAGTCAATGAACCCCATCGGACAATGCCATCCGTTTCCAATATTGAATCCGGTAATATCAGCAGGTTTGGCTATGAGATTGTATCCCAAACCGAGACCGAGGAAGAAATCTTGCTTGATGTTGACACCATTGATGACATTCAGACCTACTCCATGTCGCAGGTCATTGATGATATATCCATAGTCGCCCTCGTGACCAAGGTTAGAAATAAATGGCATATAGCCCATCTCGGCTTTGAACATATACTCCACATCGTGACGATCCTGACGGAATTGAGCTTGTGTAGTAACAGTTGCAAGGATAAAAGATAATGCTAAAAAGATTCTTATGCTTTTCATACTCAATTATTTATAATGTAAATACATAAAGGGCAGATACCCTTATTTCCAAACTGCAAAGTTACATAAAAAAATTCAATTCTCAATTCTCTTTTTACTTTTCTCTTTTTACAACGCCTACGGTTTTCTTTATTGAGTGCATTATCAGTGTGTTATATAGCACAAGCAACACAATGGCGCTTATAGAGGCTATTATCCATATCAGCGACCCTGTTTGGTCAATGTCGAAAAGTACTTTCAGCTTGTCTGTATAGATGCTCCTGAACCAAGATGCCAATAATGCTGCAATAACGATGTCAATAATAGTCAATATGCTGATAACCACACGGTAGAATCTTGCTATCTGGCCGCAGCTGTAACCGATTTTGTATAGGTTGATGAACAGGTCGCGATTACGTTGTACTATCAGATTGAGACTCATGATGATGAAAGCTACTGAGAGGATGATGATTATCATTGCGATGACTATAACGAATATCATTCCAAGACGGAAGAAGAAAGCAATCTTGCTGCTCTCAAGTTCGCTCTGACTGATGTTTAAGCCTCGTCCCTCGAAATAGGCTGGTATTCGTTCATCGCTGGCATCGGTGAACTCTACTAACAGTCGGCTACTGCGTTTCTCGCTGATGTCACCAAACTCTTTATTCGCCCATTGCAGAAAATCGTCGGGAACCAAAATGGAGTTTATTTTGCCCGACAAACCGACGATACGGCTGTCGTAAACACGTCTTTTCCCATTGCCGCTTACCACTACTGTGAAGGTGACTTGAGAAAGCATGCCCTCAGACACTACGGGTAGCGACTGGCTCTCGGCAAAACCGAAATTGTATAGGTTAAGGTAGTCCTCGGGAATCACCAAGGGCAGGAAATCGCTTGTGCTGTCCCATTTCCACTCGCTACTCTCTACGTCAAGATATTCGTCTGGTACGCTCTCAAAGAAGAAGTCCGTTCGCATCGTCTGTCCGGCAAAACTTATAGCTGCCTCGGTGTTGAATTGAGCGCTGGTGAAGTGTGCCACATCCTTGACGAACGGTTGCTCTTTGAGCGATGCCAACTCTTTGTTGTCGAAGTATATACCCTCCTTGTTTGCCGTCTTGAACATCGTGACATTCTTAGAAACG
The DNA here is from genome assembly GCA_902796265.1 of uncultured Bacteroidota bacterium. Lineage (GTDB taxonomy): Bacteria > Bacteroidota > Bacteroidia > Bacteroidales > P3 > Colimorpha. Next base: position 10,689 of record CADBOG010000142.1, on the reverse strand, counting down.
GTGACGGTATGTGCCTTGAAGACATCGGTTTGCTGTGTAAGCAGCGGACGTAAATCTCTGTAGGATTGAAGTGCCACCAGCACTATGGCGACTCCTACGAGAAGCGTAGCTATATATCCTGCTATCTGTGCGGGTATTAGTGTCTTGCGTTGAAGTTTGCGTAACATTTTCATTGTGGCTCTTTGCAATGCAAAGCGGTTTTATAGATTCAACCTTTTGTCAAACGGGAAGAACTCTATTGGGTCGAGGGCTGTGACTATTAATCCTGCACCTTGCTTTTCGATTTCTTTTTCCATGATGTCAGCAACAGCTCTTGCCGTCTCGTTGTCAAGATGGCTAAATGGTTCATCGAGCAGCAGAAAATGCATTGGTTGACACAACGCCCTAACAGCGGCCACACGTTGCCGCTGTCCTAGCGAGAGGGTTGCTACCGGCTGGTCGCGTTTCTCGACTGGCAGCAAGGATGCCAACATCTGCTCTATCTCGCTATCACTCTTGAAGTTTGTCAACATATTTTTTAGCTGCACATTCTCCATCGCCGTCAGCTCTGGAAAAAGACACAAATCCTGAAACATGTAGCTCAGAATATGTGTCCGCATACTATCCTCCTGCACTCCTCGATGTTCAATCTCACCATCGTATTCTCTGTTTATCCCATAAATGAAGTTCAGCAACGACGACTTCCCGTGTCCCGATTTGGCGCATACCATATATCTCTTCCCCTGCTCAAATCTAACCTCTGGCTGCAAATATATGTCGGAACCGGCAACTTCCGATTCCGACATATATCGTGGTTTTATGTTTCTTAGTATTATTTCCATAATACTTTATTCAACATATTCTTATTCGTCTATTTCCTCTTCTGTTACGTCTTCGACGTAGAGTTCCTCGTCATCGTAGGAGCTTCCTCCAAAGGATTCGGCCAGATTGCTGAAAGTCATCAGGTTGTTGTCGACAAAGTGCAGTGTTGCGAGAAGGCTGTTCTCTTTTTTCTCGTTGAGGTAGATTGCCCATTCGCCTTCATTTTTGTTGAGCATCAAGGCTTCGGTATGGTCGAGATACTGGCTAAGCAGTTGTGCTATGTTCTCGGGAATCAGGCTGGTAACGCTTGTGGGATAGTGCGACAAGTTGAGGTCGGCATAAAAATAGTTGCCTTTCTTCACTTTTGAAGCAATGCCTTTCATGCCGTCCTTGTATCCGCCCTTGCCAAATTGGTTTGCTGCCTCAGTAGAGTTGGTCACATACATGGCTTTTTCATTCATGCACATCATAATCTTACCGATGCCGAAATCGGGTATGATAAACATATCGCCCTCTTTTTCTATACCTATCTCTTTAGCGAGACCTTCGATGATTTCGCGCATTGTATTGGCATCTTTGATGTCGGCTGTAAGTGCCATCATTGGCATGATACCGTTCTCATTGGAGGTGATGTCGAACAGGCTAAACAAAATGCTGCCACCGAAGGCATTTACCATATCCTTAATGGTCTTGTCGCTATTTAAGGTTACCTTCTGCTCTAAGTCAATTTCGCCGCTGTTTTGCAGCATTTTGGATATCCATTCAATCTTTGCAGAATAAGCAATTGCTGCAAGGCATTTCTCAGGCATATAGTTGATCAGTTTGCCATTGAAGTCTTGTATATACTGATCCAATTTTAAGCCTTGTGTTTTGCAGACAAAGCGGATAGCGCCTTTGTCAAACACTAAGTTGCATGCGTAGCTGCCTTTGCGCATATCGTCAATCATCTCTTGTGTAAGACCAGAAGAAGCCCAGATGTCGCTGCCTCCAAACTTCTCTGCGAGGGTGAACAGTTTGTTCAAGTTCATCCATGCTCCAATCTCGCTGCGCTCTTTCCAGAAAGCATTGAAGTTCTTGTTTTTGGCCAAACTCTTGTCTTTTTCGAGGTTGAAAAGCTCTTTGGCAATTGCATCTGTTTTGCCATCGATGGGAATGATGGCAACATCGCCATTATAGTTTATAGTGATGAGTTCCATATTGGCCATTTTGTAGTTATCTCCCTTGCTAATATTGCATTGAAGGCCATTTTTGGAAGCAAGCTCCTGCAGGAACTTTTCGAACTTTGCCTCCTTATGCATAGGCACAATCATTACGGGATTGCCATCTTCGCTGATTTGCAAGACGATATCATCGCGAAGGTCAAGTCCTGTGCTTAACGGGTCGGCAATGATACCATCAACGAAAGCTGACAGTTGAGCATTCTCGTTGCGTAGTTCTTGGCGTGCCAGCTTAACGAACGAGATGTTGTCCAGGTTCTTTGCGTCAGCCTTGTCAAGAAGTTGTTTGACATTTACGTTGACGACCATAATGGCGTTGTCGGAAATGTAGGCCGCTGTCTTTGGCCCTTTCGAACATGATGCCAGCGCCATTACAAAAGCCAGCATCGCAATTATTAATTTTTTCATTAGGGTTTTTTGTGTTCTGTTTCTATCGTATTATTATGAAAATGTGGATTCTTTAGAGCTTGCTTGAAGATTTGGAAATACCTAATAAATTGGAAATAAGAAAAACTTATTTTCCAAACATTATCTTCTCGCTGTTAAACATTCTGGTAAGACCCCAAACAGCAATACCCGTATAAGCCAGGTTTGATATTAGGGTTGTCATCACAGCATTCCAGTTAAGCTCATGGCCAAGCACGCCAGCCATTACCTCTATGCTGTTGTAGAATGGTATGCAGTACACCGCCAAGTTCTCGCTCACGCCGCTCTGCAGCATCGGCAGCAATCCGCACAACATTATAACTAGCATGAATGGTGTAATCAATGTGCCGGCATTCTTCACATCTTTTGCAAGCGCTGAAAGAATGCTCACCATCGAAGCCATTACCAACACAGTGGCAATGATGACAATTAACAGAGCTATATAGTCATTCACTCCATAGTTGAACCCTATGTTCACGTCATCCCCTGTGTTCAGCATCTTTGGTAACGACAACGCTATTCCAATAAAGCTTGAAATACCGCTCAGCAATGCTATCGAGCTTAGCGACACAATCTTGCCTAAAGCCAGCTCGTTTCTCCTCATTGGTGTCACCAATAATGTGGCTATAGTGCCGCGCTCTTTCTCTCCTGCAATCGCACTCGGGGCAATGGCCATAGTGCCGCTGAATAGCATCATCACTATAAGCATGGGCAGAAGCTTGCTCCATATCATCGCTCCTTTTTCTTCGTCTGTCGCCAAATCGTATGGCTGTTGAACCTCGCAGTCAATGCGGTTCACGTCAAACCGATTGCTCATTCCGTCTTCATACATTGTTAGCATTGCCGTAAGTGTTTGGTATACACGTTCCGATGCATTGTTGGTACTATTGTGGAATATCTCTACATTAGGTGCAAGTTCTCCCGTAGAGGGGTCATAAGTCGCAATCGTCGAATCAAAGTTCTCTGGGAATCGCAGCATCACCATGTTAAGGTCTTTATCTTCAAGCAAAGAGACCTCTTCTTCCCCAAATGGCTGCTCTATTATTTTCACCGCACTGTCCGCTTCGGTTATCATGGCCTCAAGGCTTTGTGGCATATTCTCTACCTGTAGTGTAACCTCCTCATTTGCACCTTCAGAGATTATTTTCCCTATACCATCACCCATCAAGCTGTAGATAAGATATATCAACAAACCTGGCATAATAACGCTTGTGAATACCAAAGACTTGTCGCCAAAAAATCTTGCATATTCTTTCTTGATGATAGTCAATGTGTTGCTTTTCATTGTTCGCCTCCTTTCTGTTCTTTATAAATCTCGAAAAACCTATCCTCCAGCGTCATTCCATCACAAACTTCATTCAGGTTTCCACAATGAGTCAGCTTTCCATCTATTATGATGCCAACTCTGTCGCACAGTCTTTCCACAAGGCTGAATATGTGTGTCGAAAGTATTATGGTCTTACCTTCGCCACGAAGTTCCTGTAGATAGTCGGTCACAGTTCTCGCTGTCAGCACATCCAATCCATTCGTTGGCTCGTCAAAAATGATGACTTCTGGATTGTGAACCAGTGAGATAACTATCGACAACTTTTGCTTCATACCTGTAGAAAGATTTTTCACCTTTACCTCAGCAAACTTGTCAATACCGAATTTCTCAAACATAGCCTTCTTTCTTACATTCACTATATCTTCGGGCACTTGATGGAGGCGGCTGAAAAAGTCAAACAGATAGTTCGGTGTGAAGAAATCCTCCAGCTTAAGTTCGCTTGTCAAGAAACCTATTTTTCCTCTCACGCCCTCTGGGTCGCTCACAACGCTACAACCATCCAACACAGCATCACCGCTGTCGGGCTTTATAAGTGTCGAAAGCATTCTAAGTGTTGTTGTCTTGCCTGCCCCATTAGGACCTAGCAATCCAAAAATCTCACCCCTGTTTGCCGTAAACGAGAGCCCATCCACTGCCACTTTTCGGCGCTCTGTGGTACCCTCAATCTTTTGTTGTTTTTTTGATAGCGTGAAGGTTTTCGAAAGCCCCTCCACGCGAAGAATTTCTTCCATTGATAATTGTGTTTTAATGTGTTTGTCTTTTGGGTTATAAAGAACCTAAATCGTACTTTGTGACTTTGATGTACTTAATGACTTAAAAAATTCAAGTTATTATCCGTTTATTCAATAAACGTTTAAGAACGTTAAATTCTTACAATTCAATTTGCAAAAATACTAATTTTTCTCTAAATCCCACTCTTTTTTATCCATTAATTGGATGTTTAACATTTAGCACAATGATATGCAATACTTTATTGGGGGTCGATAAACATTTTTTTTCTTCTGTCTCATTTTGGCAATTAGTGGCAAACAATAGCCAATTGTTGGTTTTTTTGTATGATAAGTCAGTGCAATCAAATATTTTTAGTAATTTTGCATGTTTATACTATATATATAAAAACCGTTTTTTTAATTTATGGAATTTAAACTCAACACGATAGAAGAAGCAATAGAAGATTTCAGAGAAGGCAAATTTGTGATTGTTGTCGACGACGAGGACCGCGAGAATGAGGGTGATTTCATCATTGCAGCAGAAAAAATCACTCCCGACAAAGTGAATTTCATGCTGAAAAATGGACGTGGTGTCCTTTGTGCTCCTATCACCGAGGACCGTTGCCACGAGCTAAACCTCGATATGCAAGTCCACGACAACACTTCTCTTCTCGGAACTCCTTTTACTGTTACGGTAGACCTTCTCGGCAATGGTTGCACTACGGGAGTCAGCATGCACGACCGTGCTATGACCATCAAGGCTCTCGCTGATGACTCTACCACACCGAACGATCTCGGTCGTCCGGGCCACATCAACCCCCTTCGTGCTCGCAATGGTGGTGTCCTTGTTCGTGCCGGTCATACAGAAGCATCCATCGACTTGGCCCGCCTTGCTGGTCTTAAACCTTGTGCAGCACTAATCGAGATTATCAACGACGATGGTACAATGGCTCGTATGCCTCAGCTTCAGGAAGTTGCTAAGAAGTTTGGCCTCAAGATTGTTACAATCAAAGACCTCATCTCCTACCGTATTGCACACGAAACAATGATTCGCAAGGAGGAAGAAGTATTCCTTCCAACAGAATGGGGTAATTTTCAGCTTATTGCCTACACACAACTAGACAATGGTGCCACTCATCTTGCTCTCAAGAAAGGCGAATGGAAAGAGGGTGAACCTGTGATGGTTCGCGTCCACTCCAGCTGTGCTACAGGCGATATTTTCGGTTCCTGCAAGTGCGACTGCGGACATCAGCTTCATAGAGCTATGGAAATGGTAGAGAAGGAAGGTAAGGGTCTTGTACTCTACATGAGCCAAGAGGGTAGGGGTATAGGCTTGGTTAACAAGCTTAAGGCTTACCACCTTCAGGAACAGGGATTCGACACCGTTGATGCTAACCTCAAACTAGGCTTTAAAGCCGACGAACGTGACTACGGCATTGGAGCTCAAATCCTCCACCATTTGGGAGTAACCAAGATGCGCCTCATCACCAACAATCCCATCAAGCGTAGCGGCCTTGAAGGTTATGGCCTCGAAATCGTAGAAACCATACCCATTGTTATTGAACCTAACAAGTATAACGAGAAATATCTAAAGACAAAACAGGTTCGTATGGGTCATAAACTCAATTTTTAACTCTTTTATTTTAATATTTTCATCATTGATAATCAATAAATAATAAACCCTCATTTTAACTTCTTATTTATATATTTCCCCAAAATACTCGTAATTAAAAAAAACTTCGTATTTTTGCACACGTTTTTAATTCCCTGCAACAATGTTTGACTTCGAAACATCCCTATTAGGCATAGATTATAAAGTCCGCAAGATTATTGAGCAAAACAATGCGCTCAAGGCTGAGGTTGCACGTCTTAACGAAGCTAACGAGGAACTTAGGGAAACTATTAAAAATCAAGAATTAACAATTAACCAACAAAAAGAAGAAACCAATATACTCAAACTTAGGAATACGCTTGTACAAAAGGGCGATTCGGCAGAAATAAAACTCAAAATCAATCAGTTGATTCGTAATATTGACAAATCTTTGTCGTTGTTGACTCAAATAGACTAATCCCATGGATACCATTTCCGTCTCTGTGAACATATTGGAACGCAGCTATAAGCTCTCGATTCCTGCTAGCGACGAAACTCGTCTGCGCAATGCAGCCGCTTTCATCGATGCTCAAGCTCGCATGTTCAAGAAACAATTCGACCACCGCGACAATCAGGACCTCCTTGCTATGGTTGCCCTCATGCAGAGCACGGAACTGAGCAAGACCAAAGACAGTCTCCAATATAAAGATAACCAATTGATAGAGAAATTAACAGAACTCGATAATCTGTTAGACAATAGCTTGCACCCCGTCCAAAACAGTTTGTAAACTCAACAGTTCTTACAAACCGAGTTCGCTCAGGGTGAGGAGGCGCGCCCCCACGACGGTCGCGCTACCCGAGGGGCAATTTTTTGCTGATTCTCCCGGCACTCAAATCCTTCCTTTTCAGAGTTTACCATAACTCTCGGCGGATGCGGTGCAGGCTTTTTTAGATTAAAAGCTATCTTTCGAACAACGCTCTTGATTACTTACCGACAACCCTTCTCGTGACAAGCCTTTCCATCTTAAATAATTTTTAATACTATGCAAATACTAATGCTTATCATCGGTTTGGTTGTGGGTGCTGGCGCAGGAATTGGCGTGACAACAACCATACTGAGAAATCGACTGCTCGCTAAGAGCCAACAAGTACTTAAGGACGCTGAAGAAAAAGGCGAAATTATTAAAAAGGACAAAATCCTGCAAGCCAAGGAGAAATATCTCCAAATGAAGGGCGAATACGAAAAGCAGGTCAACGAGCGTAATGGCAAAATCCAACAAGCCGAACAAAAGCTCAAACAACGCGAACAAACTCTCGCTCAGAAGGTTGAGGAACTACAAAAGAAAAGTAACGAGCTAAAAACTGCCAGCGAAAACCTTAATGGTCAGATTGAACTTCTCAACAAACGTAAGGCTGAGACAGAAAAGGTCTACAAGCAAAGCATTGAGAAACTCGAACATATCGCTGGTCTTACTGCTGAAGAGGCTAAACAGCAACTCGTTGATAGTATGACCGACGAGGCTAAGGCTGAGGCTGCCAATACCATTATCGATATTGTAGAGGAAGCCAAGATTACTGCTAATGAACAGGCAAAGAAAATCGTCGTTGAATCTATACAACGCACTGCTACCGAACATGCCATTGAGAACACGGTAAGTGTATTCAACCTTGAAAACGAGGAGGTCAAAGGTCGCATCATAGGTCGCGAGGGCCGTAATATCCGTACTCTCGAATCTCTAACTGGTGTCGAAGTAATCATCGATGACTCTCCTGATGCCATCATCCTTTCAGGATTTGACCCCATACGCCGCGAAATCGCTCGCTTGGCACTCCACAAGCTGGTTACCGACGGACGTATTCACCCTGCACGCATTGAGGAAGTGGTTGCCAAAACCCGTCGCCAAATTGAGCAGGAAATAGCCGAAGTGGGTAAAAGAACTTGTATTGACCTCGGTATCTTGAATATGAACCACGAACTGATGCGTATGGTTGGTCGCATGAAGTACCGCTCATCTTATGGTCAGAACCTTCTTCAGCATAGCCGTGAGGTTGCTAACCTTGCCGCCACTATGGCTTCCGAACTTGGTCTCAATCCTAAACTGGCGAAACGTGCGGGCCTTCTCCATGATATCGGAAAAGTGCCAGAGAACGAACCCGATCTGCCTCATGCTATCCTCGGTATGAAATTGGCTGAGAAATACAAGGAGCATCCTGACGTTTGCAACGCTATCGGCTCACACCACGATGAGACAGAGATGACGAGTCTCTTGTCGCCCATCATCCAGGTGTGCGATGCTATCAGTGGTGCTCGTCCCGGCGCCCGTCGTGAGGTTGTCGAGGCCTACATCAACCGCCTTAACAAACTTGAGGAAATGGCTATGACTTACCCTGGTGTCGTCAAGACCTATGCCATCCAGGCAGGTCGCGAGCTTCGTGTTATAGTAGGTGCTGAAAAGGTTAGTGATGTTGAGGCCAACAAACTCAGCTACGACCTCTCTCGACAGATCCAGAGCGAGATGACCTATCCTGGCCAAATTAAGGTTACCGTCATCCGCGAAACACGCGCCGTAAACTATGCAAAATAATTGCCTGAATGCTAGATTGTATTATTGTCTTACAATCTGGCATTCATGTAATTTGATATTGTAATAATTATACAAGTAATAAATCATGCTCTCTTTTATCACTTGGAATGTTGACCCAATAATCTTCCACATTGGCTCGTTCGGTTTGAGGTATTACTCGCTGTGCTTCCTCATGGCGTTCCTTATGGGCTATATCGTGTTGGCACGTATGTACAAACACGAGGGTGTCGACATCAAGTATCTCGACTTACTTTTGGTTTACATCTTCCTCGCCACTCTTATTGGGGCTCGTTTAGGACATTGTCTCTTCTACGAACCGGACTATTATCTCACGGGCGACCATTGGCTTGAGATGATACTTCCTTTCCAACGCACTCCTGATGGATGGCAGTTCACCGGCTATGAAGGTCTTGCTAGTCATGGAGCTGCTATTGGTATGCTTATTGCCTTGTGGATTCTCTATCGACGCCATAGCATAAGCCCTGTATGGGTTGTCGACCGACTCGTCATTATCGTTGCTCAAGGTGGCTTCTTTATCCGTCTTGGCAATCTCTTCAACAGCGAGATTTATGGTGTTGAGACCTCCCTTCCATGGGGTGTCATCTTCCTCCAGAATGGTGAAACCGTTCCTAAGCACCCTACACAGCTCTATGAGTCGCTGAGCTATTTGCTTATCTTCCTTGTCTGTGTATTCTTTTATATGCGTAAAAGCGGTAAACTGAGACCTGGTGTCCTTTTCGGATGGTGGCTCATTGCTCTCTTCAGTGCTCGCTTCCTTATCGAGTTCGTTAAGGAGAAACAGGTGAGCTTCGAGAACAATATGACTCTCGATATGGGTCAATGGCTCAGCCTTCCCTTCATCCTGCTCGGTGTCGTGGTTCTTGTACTTGCATACAAAGGTGTTTTTACTGATAAGATACTGATGAAGAAAAGTGACAAGGTCTTTGACTTCTCTAAACTAAAGAAATAACAGAATTCCTTATTAACACTTTTTTGAGATAACAAAAAAACGATATTCCAAGTTAACGGAGTTTTGAATATACAAAACATCTAAATATCCTATTATTTCAAACCAATACACAATGAAACAATTAATCCTTATCCGTCACGGTGAAAGTGAATGGAATAAACTGAATCTTTTTACAGGGTGGACTGATGTTGACCTTACAGAGTTTGGTCGTCAGGAGGCCTTCGAAGCAGGTAAACTCCTCAAAGCTGAAGGCTTCAAACCTGAAATATGTTTTACCTCTTATCTGAAACGTGCCGTACGTACCCTCAACCAGGTTCTCGCAGCTATGGACATGGATTATCTGCCCGTTGAGAAAAGCTGGCGTCTCAATGAGAAAAGCTATGGTGCCATTCAGGGTCTTAACAAGGCCGAGACAGCCAAGAAGTATGGTGACGAGCAGGTTCTCCGTTGGCGTCGCAGCTTCGACGTTCAACCTCCTGCACTTGACTTGCACGATGAACGTAGCCCACGTATGGATCCACGTTATGCTGAACTCTCAGATGCCGAGATTCCTCTTACCGAATCTCTCAAGGATACCATAGCTCGTCTTATGCCCTATTATAAAGATGCTATTCTTCCTGCTCTCAATTCGCACGATACCGTAATGGTGGTAGCTCATGGCAATAGCCTTCGTGGCATTGTCAAAGAGTTGAAGGGTATGGGTAATGACGAAATTATTAAGTTCAATATACCTACTGCAGTACCCTACATTTTCCAATTTTCCGATGATATGAAGCTAGAAAAAGACTACTTTTTGGGTAATCAGGATGAAATTCGTCGCAAAATGGAAAGTGTTGCAAATCAAGCAAAAAACACTTCAAAATAATTTTTTTTCACTAAAAGAGTAAAAAAAATTTTGTCGGATTGCGAAAAGTTAGTACTTTTGCAAACGATTTCAATGAGGAAAGAAACGGTGTTCGGGTTATCCGACACGACAATTCAACATTGACCACGGAGAGGTGGGTGAGTGGCTGAAACCAACAGTTTGCTAAACTGTCGTACTCGATTAGGGTACCGGGGGTT
>CADBOG010000141.1 GCA_902796265.1 uncultured Bacteroidota bacterium | reverse complement strand
TTGTCCTCTTTAACTCCTTTTTTTACTTCCTCTTTAACTCCCTTTTATTTTTCACTTATCGTTACTCCTTATTTTTTAATCGTTACTAGAAAACCTAAATAAAAAAGGCTCGCTTTTGGGCGAGCCTTTTTTGTTGGAAGCCTGGCTTAGAAGCTTTGGGCTTCCTTATGTTTGCTAAGAAGATTAGCGGACGATGAGTTTCTCAATCTTGGTGAACTGGTTGTTGGTGATACGGACGAAGTAAGCACCCTTAGCGAGGTTGGAGACGTTGACGTTGGTGCCGTTCTCAGCAACGAACTGAGAGGTGGTGACAACGCGGCCGCTCATGTCGATGAGAGCCATATCAACATTACCGGTAACACCAGAGAGAGAGATGAACACGTTGCTGGAAGCGGGGTTGGGCTGGAGCTTCATGTTGACGCGGTTTGCAATAGGATCGAAGCCATTACGAGTTTTGAAGAAGCACTTGAAGACCATGTCGCTTTCGACAGCATCAATGTTGATGACACCGATTTCAATACCGTCAGGAGTTGTCTCGATTTCGAACTCGATTTCTTCGCCATTGGCGAGAACTCTGTCGATTTCGTAGCCAGCCTCGGGCTCGACGGTGAAGCTGACAGGATAGCCAGCAGCGATGGAGTCGCTCTCACCACAGAGAACTTCACCATTGTTGCTCCAGAACTGACCCTGCTCCTCGTTGTCGCATTCCCAGCGAACTTCATGTTTCAGGATGTAGTAGGAAGGACCAACGATCATACGGATCATGGGGAAGGAAGAAGTTGGGTAAGCAGCCCATTTGGATTCTTCAGTACGTCTGGGATCCCAAGTCCAAGCAGCGTTGGGGTTACCATCGCCATACCCTTTGTGGATGTAGCGCTTGTAGTCAGTCATACCAGGAGTTGAGGAGAAATAGTGAGTGGAGTCGTCACGGACGAAGTTGGTGCGGGTTTCAGAGACGCAGAAGTCAGCATCTTCAGCGAGACGGTAGCCAATCAAATAATCATGGAGAGGTTTGAGTTCGGGCTGGTTGGGGAAGAGGATACGAACGGTATTGTAGCCAGCCTGGAAAGTTCTGTAGCCTTCGGTAGCGATGTTGGGGTTGACGTCGCTTTCCTGAACGGTGTAGTAGCCAGCGCCAGTATTGACACTGAGTCTCCACCAAGAGTTGCCTTCAACAGAGTCGTAGATAAGGAAGGGAACGAGGGTAGCACCAACGCCAGAGAAATCGGGAACGGTAGAAGCCACGAGCTCGACACCAAGGATACGCCAGCCAGCGGGAACTTCATTACCGGTGAAATATCTTACACCATTACCGTAACCAGCCTTGTTCCATTCGGTCTCCTGCCAGTCGTCAGTCCAAACGTTTCTAGGTCCAGCAATACGGCCAGGGGTATAGTAGTTACCGCCATTGGAACCGTCACCATTGTAGGTGAGGACTCCATTGTCGCGGCCCCAGATACCAGCGGGGTGAGACTGACCACCGTTGTCGACAAGGTTGTTGGCTTTCCAGTTGACCTGGTAGCGGATGGTGTCGAAAGTGGTGGAGTCACCAATGTGGTTGGTGTAGTAGTTGGAGGTTACATCGGAGAAGAAGTAGTGAGCACCGAGGTCGGTGGTGGGGAGGCAACGATATTCACCAGTTGCATAGGTGGAATCGTCGGTGTAGTAAACATAACCGTGGTTGTAGAGGTTCATGGTGCTGTCAAAGTAAGCAAGCGGGTCGATGACGAAAGAGCGGGGAGATTCGTGATCAGCGACGACAGTGCCAAGGTTTTTCTGAGCGAGGACGGTAGCATCTTCGCCCTGAGCCATGGTGTAAATCTTACCAGTAACATTGGTCTGATCAAAGATACCTTCGTTAACGAAGTCGGAAACCCAAACAACGGGAACCTGAAGATTCTGAGGCATCAGCTGGAAGAAACCTTCGAAATACTGGTTGGAAGTGAAGCGGAGGCGATAGTCGGGAGCATCAACGACCTTGAAGTCATCGAATGCGTAGAAGTAACCACCATCGTAGTCGCTACCACTCTCATCAACATAACGGAGACGGAGAGTTACGCTAGGCTGCTGAGCAACAGCGCGGGGAAGAGTGATTCTCTTGACACCCCATGTGTAGCTATTGGAGTTGATGTCGACGTTCCTTATATTGAACTCAACAGCATGCCATGTCTGGCCGCCGTCGAGACTCCAGTCGATGTAGGTTGCATCCTGGTTGAACTTCATGGTAACCTGATAGAGGGTTACGCAAGCGAGAGGAGAGCTTGTAAGGTCGACGGGCATGAAGCGAACATAGGTATCAAAGTAGTTCTGGTTTTCACCATCACCACCGAAGGGCGCATAACCGTCAATCATAGAAGCGAGGACGAATCCATTGTCTCTGGTTTCGGGAGCGAAAACGCGCAGCAATTGACCATATAAACGCGATGTCGAATAGATGACGGGGTGCATCTGCTGGAAAGCCGGAGTTTCGATATAAGCCGAGTCGGGGATGCGGTGGAAAGTAGCATAAGCGCTGGGGTAGCCATGAGCGGGGATGATAGTACCGTCGACCATCGAGCCAGCAGGAATACCGCCGCAGGTGAAGATACCACCAGCCTGCTCGGCAGCTGTGAACTGAACGTGGGTGTAGACGGTGTCAGTTTTTGTGAAAATGGAACCCGTGTAGCCAGCCTTGGAGAGATTCTCCTGGGTAGTGGCCATGCGAGTTGCATTGTCGTGCTGGCGAGCATGTTTGTCGACAGCTACGCTTTTTGTCTGAGCGAAAGCGAAGCTAGCGCACAGAGCAAAACTAATAACCATTAATGTTTTTTTCATTGTAATTGAATTTTGTTAGTAAATTATTTTCATCGTCAGAATATAATCAAATAACTCATTTGCAAGGACTTTGGGCTCTTTTAACGAGAGTATCTGATTATTGTTTTACGATGCAAATTTAGAACAAAAAATTATTCTGACAAAAAAAAAACGTTTTTTTTAGATTTTTTTAGAGATGTATGGGATTTAGTGATGTGAGAAAGAGCCAGATTACAGATATGGTTCTGTTGGCAATTGCTTTTTCTATGCTGGAAAAGGAGAAAAATGATAATGACGCAGAAACGGGTATGGCTTTTTTGGGGAAAAACAGGTCCAATATGGAGTCGAATTTAAGTTAGAGTTAGGTTAGAGTCAAGTTAGACTTAAGTAGGAGTTAAGTAGGAGTTAAGTAGGAGTTGGAAATTTTGGTTTTTGATGAAAAAATGGTGTAGAAGATGGAGGGCATTTTGTGGAGCTGGTGAACAGGTGAACCATTTTTTTGACACTATTTTTAGATGTATACATAATAAAAGTGGCAAAATGGAGTTAAGTAATGATTGAAAGATTATATAAAGGTAACGAATATGCGAATTTTTTTTAAATATACTGTTGTTTTGTTGGCTGTTATGGTTGCCGTCGGATGTGGGAGCAGCAAAGATGCCGGTAAGAGAAGTGGAAACGGAGTGAAAAAATATGAGCGGAAGGCAATAGTGGAAACGACCGACGAGAGGCTGAAGAGCGAGGCGATGATGATAGATGCCAAGATGAGGATGGAGATGGGCGACAACGAGGGGAGCAAGGCGTTGCTGCGAGAACTGTTGAGGAGAGAGCCCGAATGCCATGCTGCGGAATATGAGATGAGCCGCCTAATGGTGACTCAGGGAATGACCGACAGCGCAATTGTGTATGCGCGGCGAGCTGCCAATGGAGAGGTGAAGAATGTATGGTACCAGCTTCATCTTGCGTCGCTCTACCAGAGCACACGCAGAAGCGAGGAACTGGTGAAGGTGTGGGAGCGTATTGTTGCAAACAATCCGAATGTGATTGAATATTACTATGAATTGAGCAACGCTTACCTGATGAACAACGACGGTAAAGGAGCCATAGGGACATTGAACAGGGTTGAGAAGATGGTGGGTGTGACGCAACCGGTATCGTTGCAGAAGGCTAAGATATGGAGCCACCTGAAGCGCGAAGACAAGGCGTTGCAGGAGATGGAGGCATTGGCAAAGGCAATGCCTCAAGACGGGCAGCTGAGCGGTATGCTGGCTGACACTTATATGCAGTCGGGCCAATATGCAAAAGCGAAAGAGTGCTACGACCGCTTGCTGGCCAACAATCCCGATGACGAATATATACACATCTCGTTGGCAGAATACTACAAGGCCACCGGACAACCGAGGAAGGCTTACGAAGAACTGAAGAAGGGAATGGCGCAAAAAGGACTTTCGACGGCAAACAAACTGCAGGTGCTGACGAATTTCTATACAAGCGAAGAGTTTTACGGCATTCATTCACAATATGCATTCGACCTTCTAGAGACGGCGATGAGAGAGGCCGACGACAGCACGAGCTATGCCGCCTTCTACGGCGACGTGCTGATGCGACAGAGGAAATATGGCGAGGCTGCACACCAGTTTGAGATAGCCCTTAAGGCCGACAGCAGCAAATATGAGATATGGGAGGCCTTGATGGTCAGCGAATTGTCGGGCGAAGTGGACACCGCAAAGCTTGCCTCGCACGCGAGAAGGGCATCGAAACTGTTTCCGTTCCACCCCCTCCCCTACTATATGCAGGCGATTGTGGAGCACGACAACGGAAGATATGAAAAGGCCATAGAGCTTGCTTCGCAATGCGAAAAGATGGGATTCGAGAAAGGATACCTTGAGGTTGAGACTTACTCGCTGCTGGCATCGTGCTATAGTCAGATGAACGACGGGAAATGTGAGGATTACTACAAAAAAATATTGGCTCTGAAACCTGACGACATACAGACGCTGAACAGCTATGCCTATAGGCTTGCTGTGACGGAAAAAGATTTGGACAAGGCAGAAGAGATGTCGAGAAGGACCCTGAAAGCCGAACCGGAAAACCCTTACTTCCTGGACACCTACGGATGGATTCTGCACAAGATGGGAAAGGATAAGGAGGCTCTGAAATATATAGAGAAGGCTATGCAAAGGGATGAGGAATCTGACGAGGTTAAAGAGCACCTGAAAGAGATAAAAATGAAAATCAACAATTGATAGCTGATAGACATAAATATGGGAAACAGGTTATATAGATTGATTATTGTAGGCTTGGCGATGGCTGCCATGCTGGGAGGATGCAGATCGCAGAAGGGGGTTGTGAAGAACAACAACCAAAACCAGCCTCGAAAGCCAGATGTGACCGATGTGGTTGTGCGGCTGGATACAATACGTAATGCCACATACCATAGATATAGTGCAAATTTCAGCTGCGAAGTGGAGGGCATTTCTGTAAACGGGCAGATAAGGATTGTGCACGACAGCTGTATATGGATAAGCGTCAGCAAGATAATCGAGGTAGGGCGCGTGATGATTACACCAACAAGGGTGAGCGGATACTCGAGAATTTTGGGGAAATATTATGACGGTACATACGAAGATGTGCGCAAGAGGTGGGGAATAGAGATTGACTACGGCACCATTGAGGCGCTATTGGTAGGCAACTGTCCACCGAACTGCAAACGCAGCAAGGAACCTGAACGCAAGGGTGAAACGGTGACGCTATGGTACGACCAAGGGAAACGGAAGGTGACGATGACTAAAGACTTCGGCAGCAAAATGCTGACATCGACGCTTGTAAGCATGACTACACCAAAGATGAGCGTGAAGTGCGGATACCAGAAGAGGATGGCGAGCGATGGCCAGATGCTGCCAAGCGAGATAGATGCAAAAGTGACGGCATCAGGATTGGACAAGGGGACCAAACTGACGCTGAGCAAAATAACATTGAACAAGGTGCAGAAAACGCCCTTTGAAATGCCAGGAGGACTTAAAAAACTTTAACTATAATAAACATGAAAAAAATTGTAGCCATATTATTGTTTTCTTGCATAGGATGGGTGGCGATGGCGCAGAACCATGAATATAAGGTGGATAGCGCAGAGCTGGTGGTGAATAGATTCCTAAAAATGCAGGACTTCAATAGGATTAGCAAAGACACTATATTATATATGGAAACATATATATTTTATAGGTCGAAACCACAAGACACAGCGGTACTGAAACGATGGTACATGAAACCAAACCGATTCAGAGCCGAATTGTGGCTGAGAGACAGCCTGATAGAGGGCTGCTATACCGACGGGAGGGAGATTCATAGAGAGCTGAAACCCGAAATGAAGATGGGTTGGGTGGATGTGACCCCCGAATTCTACTACAACGACGAAGTGCAATACGACATTCGCGGATCGCTACACAACTGGAAGGTTGACGGAGCCGTGCTGAAATATACAGGCATCTGGGACTTCAACGGGCATCCCGTATACCGCATCCTTGTGGAAACGCCAAACAAATACAATAAGTACTATCTCTTTGAAAAGGAGAGCGGCATGTTGTTTCTTATACAAGAGACGAACGAGAAGTCGGAGTATTCGTCACACGAGGCTTACGCTCATCCCGACTGGCATGCCTACCACGAATTTCAGCCATGGGGAGGACTTCTTCTGCCGAGCGTGGAGAGCTATCAGGTGGGGGACGACATCGTATACTACTATACACATTTCAAGAATCTGCCAGCAGATATGAGGATATTCCAAAAGAACTGACTATGAGCATATTCGACAACGAAGACGAATTTTATATGCGCGAGGCGCTGAAAGAGGCAAAAGCAGCAGCCAATGAGGAAGAGATTCCCATAGGAGCGGTGATAGTGTGCAATGGACAGATTGTGGCAAGGGCACACAACAACACAGAACGATTGCACGACGTTACGGCACATGCAGAGATGGTGGCCTTCACATCGGCAGCAAACACCTTGGGGAGTAAGTATTTGCCAGAATGCACATTGTATGTGACTGTTGAGCCCTGCACGATGTGCGCAGGGGCAGCAGGATGGACACAGATAGGGAGAATCGTGTATGGAGCGAAGGACGAAAAACGAGGATTTGAGAAGATTGGACACGGGATGCTTCACCCTAAGACAGAAGTGACCAGCGGAGTACTGGAGGAGGAATGTGCAGAAATGATGAAAGAATTCTTCAAGAAGAAAAGAAACTAAATAATATATTGACAAGATAATAACAATCAAAAAAACAGATAAAAACATGAAACCTACATTATTAGTACTTGCTGCCGGAATGGGCAGCCGTTATGGTGGACTTAAACAGATGGACGGCGTAGGGCCAAACGGAGAAATCATCATGGATTACTCTATTGCCGATGCCATCAAGGCAGGATTCGGGAAGGTTGTCTTCGTGATTCGCCACAGCTTCGAAAAAGAGTTCAAGGCAAAAATCAATGCCGAGCATTTCGGCAACAAAATCGAGGTGGAGTATGTGTTCCAAGAACTCGACATGCTGCCCGAAGGATTCAAAGTCCCCGAAGGCCGTGAGAAACCGTGGGGCACAAACCACGCCATCCTGATGGCCAAGGATGCCATAAAAGAGCCTTTCGCAGTTATCAACGCAGATGACTTTTACGGCAGCGACGCCTTCAAAGTGATGGGCGACTACCTGCGAGGCCTCGAAGGCAAGAAGGGTGACTACTGCATGGTAGGCTACCGCCTGGAGAACACGTTGTCGGAAAACGGCACCGTTAGTCGCGGCGTTTGCAACGTTGATGATAAAGGATACCTTGTGGGCATGACCGAGCGTACAAGTATTGGCCGTACAGCCAACGGCATTGAGTACAAGGATGATGACGGTTCGATGCATCCGCTTCCAGCTGACGCCACCGTATCGATGAACCTATTCGGATTCACCCCCGACTACTTCGTTGAGAGCGAAAAACTGTTTGTAGAGTTCCTCAAAGCACGCGGCACAGAGATGAAGTCAGAGTACTACATTCCTTTTGCTGTCAACACATTCCTTGCCAGCGGATATGCCACAATGCGAGTTTTAAAGACCACGGCACAGTGGTTCGGTGTGACCTATAAGGAAGACCGCCCGATGGTGGTGGAGCGTTTGAAGAAACTACACGACCAGGGAGTGTACTGATTCTTTCAGCATTTCTGCCGCAGGAGAGAGTGAGGCTTTTCCCCGCCTGCGGTGCGTGAAGAATAGTTTCCCCGCCTGCGGCGGAAATTCTGGAAATCTTGGAAATCCTGTACACTCGCTTATAAGGCAAATCTTGAAAATCCCCATAAGCAACGACCTTAGAATTGATTTGCTGATAGACGACACTATCATCGTAGAACTAAAATCCGTCGAAGAGCTCAATTCCCTTCACTATAAACAGATACGAACATATCTCAAACTGACCAACAAACCATTAGGTTGGCTGATAAATTTCAACGAGGACGATTTCGCTCATGGTATGATAAAAGTACCCAACCGTTATTTCACCCCTCTTTAATTAACCACCCATCAGAGTAAAAACAAGCGAACATTTTCAATTCCCGCAGAGCGGGAATACCATTTCCAAAGATTATAAAAGATTTCCAAGATTCGCCCATACCAACAATGTCAGAGAGAAATAATTCTCAAGATTTCCAAGATTTCGCGAAGCGGGAGGCACTTTCGTTTGCCAAAGAACATATCAATGACGACCCGCTTGAACTGTTGCTGCACAAACAACGCTATCCAGATGTTGACTTAGAGTTTGCAGTGCAGCAAATTGAAGGACGGCGGACAGCACGTGACAAATGGCCATCGCTGCTGCAATATGATGAGTTCATCTATCCGCCACGCCTGAACCGCGAGCAGGCCTCGTCGGACGAGACAGCAATGCATAAGGCCAGCGTGGCCAATGAATTATGCGGCGAAGAATCGTTCCTCACCGTGGCCGATCTCACAGGCGGAATGGGCATAGACAGTATCGCCTTCGCCAAACGTTCACGCAATGTAAATCCATTGTGCACTCAAGTGTTGGCGCATGTTGACTATGTGGAGCGCAATGAAGAACTGTGGACCATAATGGAGCACAACCGCAAAGTTCTCAGTTTGGAGAATATCAAAATTCATTGTGCTGACAGCATAGAATGGCTTGCCGCAGAAGACCGCCATTTCGATATCATCTACATCGACCCTGCCCGTCGCTCAGCCTCCGGGCGCAAGGTGGCCGCATTTGAAGACTGTGTCCCCAACATCCTGCAACATATTGAACTGCTGCGTTCTCATTGCCGTTGGCTGATGGTCAAAGCGTCACCAATGATGGATATCGACAAAGGCATCGAACAGCTTGGCTCTGTTAGCGATGTTTATGTCGTAGCAGTCAAGGGCGAGTGCAAAGAACTACTGTTTCTGTGCGGGGAACAGCGCGGAGAACCCCTAATCCACTGCCAGAACATTATCCACGGCGACTGCATCTATAGCAATGCACCCTTCACGCGGAGCCAAGAAGCGCAAGCCGAGGCATTATTTTGCACATCTGTGGGGCGTTATATATATGAGCCTGACGCATCGCTGATGAAAGGCGGCCCCTACAAACTGCTGAGCGAGGAATGGGGTATGCAGAAACTGGCCCGCAATACACATCTATACACCAGTGACCAGCTGCACAGCTGGATGGGACGCACCTTCTGTGTGCTGAAAGAGGTTTCACTCAACAAGAAAGCCATCGCATCATTCATACCCGACGGCAAGGCACACGTGATAGTAAGGAACTACCCTGCACGAGCCGAGGAACTGCAACGGCAACTGGGGTTGAAAGAAGGCGGTGACCTATTTGTAATAGCTACCACGGTAGGCACAAAAAAGACAGGATTTATTTGTTGCGACAAAAAAAATTATTAACATTTTTTGAAAGAAATGAACAAATAAATTTTGTCAGTTTCAAAAATGTATGTAATTTTGCACCCTCTTAAAATGGATTCAGAAGAGACGATTACCCGTTCAAGCTCCTCTAATCCAGATAGATAGAACCATGCATAGGTTATCCGTCAGCCCCTGCAGAAAGCTTGAAATCAAGAGAAAAAGGAATCGGGCACAAAAAAAATGTGCCAAAATTAGAACATCATCGTAAAAAAATAAAATGAGTACATTAAGCTACAAGACCATTTCGGCCAACAAGAACACCGTTACCAAAGAGTGGGTTCTCGTAGATGCCGAAAACCAGACGGTAGGACGTTTGGCAACGAGAGTGGCCAACATCCTGAGAGGCAAGACCAAACCTTGCTACACCCCGCATGTTGACTGCGGTGACAACGTTATTATCATCAATGCCGAGAAGGTTGTTTTCAGTGGAAAGAAGATGACCGACAAGATTTATCAGCGCTACACCGGCTATCCGGGAGGTCAGAGAGAGACCACCCCTGCTAAGCTGTTGCAGAGCCATCCCGAGCGCATCCTTGAGCACGCCATCCGCGGCATGCTTCCGAAGAGCAGACTCGGTGATCAGATGTACCGCAACCTTCACATCTATGTCGGCAGCGAACATCCCCATCAGGGTCAGAACCCCAAAGTCATCAACATTAACGATATAAGATAATAACAAATGGAGCAAGTAATCAACACAATAGGTAGAAGAAAGACCGCCGTGGCTCGCATTTATATGAAAGCCGGCAGTGGTAAGATCACCGTCAACAACAGAGATTACAAAGAGTATTTCCCGACAGGTCCGCTGCAGTTCATCGTGAACCAGGCATTCCAGATTGTTGATGCAGAAGGCAAATGGGACGTCAAGGACAACCTCGATGGCGGTGGAATCACCGGACAGGCAGAGGCACTGCGTATGGCTATTGCCCGTGCCCTTTGCGAGAACAATGCCGAGGACCGTCCTGCACTGAAAGCAAAGAGCCTTCTGATGCGCGACCCCCGTATGGTCGAGCGTAAGAAACCCGGTCAGCCCAAGGCCCGCAAGCGCTTCCAGTTCAGCAAGCGTTAATATTTGGAGAATAAAAACTCTAAGAAATCAAGAAAGAAGTTTAGTATCCAAACCCATGGGATGCTCCGCTGCGTTGACAGTTCGCGCTGCATAGAAAAGCCGAAAAACGTGGCCTGATGGACTGCCCTAGGGTTGGCAAAAATTAATCCATCAAAGGGTAAAAAGAACGGAACCCTTTGACAAAAAGGAAAGTAAACAAAAAATGACAGATTTAAAATTCGAAGAATTACTCGATGCTGGTTGCCATTTTGGCCACCTCAAAAGAAAATGGAATCCCAAAATGGCTCCCTACATCTTCAAGGAGCATAACGGTATCCATGTTATAGACCTTCAGAAGACCATCGTCAAAGCTGACGAGGCTGCTGCTGCTCTGAAACAGATTGCCCGTAGCGGCAAGAAGGTTCTTTTCGTTGCCACCAAGAAGCAAGCCAAAGACGTCGTTGCCGAGATGGTAAAGACCGTTGACATGCCTTTCGTTACCGAGCGTTGGCCTGGCGGTATGCTCACCAACTTCACCACCATCCGCAAAGCTGTGAAGAAGATGAACGCCCTCGACCAGATGATTCACGACAAGGATTTCAACAATATCTCTAAACGTGAGCGTCTTCAGATTCAGCGTGAGCGTGCCAAGTTGGACAAGAACCTCGGTTCAATCGCTGACTTGACCCGTCTGCCCAGCGCCCTGTTTGTTATCGACATCAACAAGGAGCATATTGCCGTTGCTGAGGCCCGTCGTCTGAACATCCCCACCTTCGCACTTGTGGACACCAACACCAATCCCGACCTTATCGACTTCCCGATTCCTGCAAACGATGATGCATCGAAGTCGATTGCCGCCATCCTCAAACACATGGTTGAGGCTATACAGGATGGCCTCAACGAGCGCATGCTCGACAAAGAGAACAATGTCGCTATCGAAGAAGAGGTTGACGAAGAGGTAGAGGCAACAGAGGAAGAGACCAAAGGCGATCGCGAAGAAGGCCGCCAGCGTCGTCCAAGAAGAAGAAACAACCAGTAACATTATTAACCCCACACTAAAACACGATGCAGTGTGGGGTTAATAGATACTGCTTCTTCAACTTCATCACTAAAAACAATTATAAAACAAAGAATTAAGATAAACATGGCAACTATCACAGCAAAACAGGTTAACGAGCTGCGCCAGCTGACAGGCGTAGGAATGATGGACTGCAAAAAAGCCCTCGTAGAGTGCGACGGCGATGTGCAGAAAGCCATCGAACTGCTTCGTCAGAAAGGCCAGAAGATGGCCGCCAAGCGTGCTGACCGCGACGCCAACGAAGGTTGCGTACTGGCCAAGAGCACAGGCAAATATGGTGCCATCATCATGCTGAGCTGCGAAACCGACTTCGTAGCCACCAATGCAGATTTTGTAGCATTCACCAACTCAATCATCGACACCGCTATGAACAATCACCTCACCAGCAAGGAGCAGGTGATGGAGATGAATCTTAACGGCAGCAAGGTGAGCGACTGCATCACCGACCAGATTGCCAAAATTGGTGAGAAAATAGAACTTGCACATTTCGAGGCTATCGAAGCTGAGGCCGTATACGCCTACATCCATCCGGGCAACCGTATGGCAGCTATCGTTGGAATGAACAAACCTGGTTTCGACGAGGTTGGTCACAACATGGCCATGCAGGTCGTCGCAATGCGTCCCGTCGCTCTTGACGAGCAGAGCGTTCCCCAGAACGTCATCGAGAGCGAGCTCAACGTTTACCGCGAGAAGACCAAAGAAGAGTTGACCCAGAAGGCAGTCGACGCCGCTCTTAAGAAAGCTGGCATCAACCCCGCACACGTTGACAGCGAAGACCATATTAACTCAAATATGGCTAAGGGCTGGATTACCGAGGAACAGGGCAAGATGGCTCGCGAAATCAAGGAGAAAGTTGCAGCCGAGACCGCAGCCTCTCTTCCCGAAGCCAAGATTGAAGGCATCGCAAAGGGTCGTCTGAACAAGTTCTTCCAGGAGAGCACTCTCATGAACCAAGAGTACATCATGGAAGGCAAGGTCAGCGTCAAGGACTTCATCGCAAAGACCGACAAAGAACTGAAGTGCACTGGTTTCAAGCGTCTTGAACTTGGTGCTTAAGTTAATCGGTTTATATAAAACTACAAACGAGGCGAGGCTCACAAGTCTCGCCTTGTTTATATAAAAATGGCCCCAACTGCATGGATGCAGATAAGCCAGACATTGAGAAAACAATGAAATCCGCTGCTTTGTGGTAAACCTCAACACTATAAACCAAGCCTACAAGAAAATAGAAATAAAAGACTAACGATGTCAAAGAAAAAGCAGAAATATTACGTGGTGTGGCAAGGCAACAAGCCTGGCATCTATGAGAGCTGGGGAGAGTGCGAAAAACAAATCAAGGGGATTGCCGGAGCACGCTTCAAATCCTATGAAAGTAGAACATTGGCAGAACAAGCTTTTAGACTTGGACCTGAATTAGCTGCATCGATAGGAGAAGGTACATCATCGACGGCATCCGGAACGAAGGATGAATCCATACTGACAGTCGACGAATTAGGAATGACGGTGGTAAGGTCGGACTATGAAGGACCGAAACCAGAACTGCGAGCCATAGCAGTAGATGCAGCATGCAGCGGCAATCCAGGCGAGATGGAATACCAGGGAGTCTATGTAGCCAGCCGAACTCAGCTGTTTCACTTCAAGGCGCCTAAAGGGACCAATAATATAGGAGAATTTCTCGCCATAGTGCATGGTCTGGCATACCTAAAGAAAAACAACATGAGCGAAATACTATATTCTGACTCTGTAAACGCCATTAATTGGGTGAAGTCTAAACAATGCCGCACCAAGTTGCCCCTCACGCCTGAAACCGAAAAACTATATGAGATAATCAGAAGAGCCGAAGTTTGGCTGCACAACAACCAGTATAGCACAGAAATACGGAAATGGGAAACGGAGCTTTGGGGGGAGATACCAGCGGATTTTGGACGAAAATAGATTCTTGCGTATAATCATTGGATAAATGAACACAACTGATTTGAGATTTGCGAGCAACAAAGTTTGCGATATTGAGCGACTTTTCCACAAGGAGTTAGATGACATTTATGGCGAAGGGGAGACGAGAATGATGGTGCGGATGCTTTGGGAAGCATGGATGGGTTGGAGTCACACAGAACAACTATTGAGACGAGGTGAGACAATAAATCAGTCGGAACTATTGAGGATGCATTGGGCACTGGAAGACCTAAAGAGAGGTCGACCCATACAATATATTATTGGGTGGACAGAATTCTGTAGATGTCATATTGGTGTTGACGAAACCACTCTTATACCAAGACCTGAGACAGAAGAAATAGTTGAGAAGATTATAATGATGTATGGTGAGCAAGAGCAGAAAGACGGAAAAAAAATGGCACCTAAGCGGGTGCTGGATCTTTGCACAGGAAGCGGATGCATAGCCATTGCACTTGCAAAAGCGTGGCCTACAACTGAGATTATTGGAGTTGATATTTCGACAGGAGCGTTAAAAAAAGCCCGAGAAAATGCAGAAAAGAATGCGGTGAGGGTTGAATACATGGAAGGAAATATTCTTGACGATGAATTCTGTGAGAAACTGCAGAAGCAAGCTTCCCCCTACCCTTTCGACATTATCATAAGCAATCCTCCATATATATGCAAGAAAGAACGTATTGAAATGCGAAAGAACGTGCTTGATTATGAACCAGAAACAGCGTTATTTGTTGATGATAATAATGCACTATGCTTTTATCAGAAAATAGCGGAAATAGGGGAAAAAACACTAAGTGAAACCGGTGTGATTGTGGTTGAAATAAACGAACATCTGGGAAATGATACAATGAGAGTATTTGAAAATTCAGGTTTTGAAGGGAAATTGGAGAAGGATTTTTTTAATAAAAATAGAATGATTATTGTGAAAAAGAAACAATAATGATTGTGTGTTTACGTTAATAATTGAAAACTAGAAACGAATACAAATAATAAAAAAGTATATGAAGAAATTATTTTTTAAAGCATGCATTGTTTTAGCTGCTTGCACCATGATGATGGGGTGCAATGGAGAAAAAAAGAGCACCGGTAGATACACTATAAGCGGCAATGTGCCCTCTTCGGTCGCTGCTGATTGGATTTATCTATACACATTCAAAGGCGATGATGCAGTTGTCGTTGATTCCACCAAAATTGAGAATACAGCGTTCACCTTCAAAGGTAAAGTACCTGACACTACATCATTTCTAGTACTTCATCCCGGCAATATGAACGAATATCCGGCTGTAGGCTGGAATCTTTTCTTAGAGAACGGCCAGATTATCGTGGACTCTGCCGAGCAATTTGTAAGTGGCACACCTTTGAATGACGGTCTCAAAGACTGGATGGGTTCATTGTACAATATCATGATGATGGGAGACCCAATGCTTGTCCATGACTTTCTGGCAGAGCACTGGAGTGAACATAGTGGTGACTTTATTGGTTCCTTTGTATTATACAATTTCTCACCTTTCCTCGATTTCCCATTTGTTGACTCGCTTGCTTCGGATGTCCCCGAGTCAGTAAAGAGTGAGGCTATGCTGAAACCCTTCTTTGAACAGCTGGATCAAATGCGAGCCATGCAGCCTGGCAACATGTTCACTGACGTAGACTTAACATACATTGACGGAAAGGCAGTTAAACTTTCTGAGATAATTGGCAAGGGAGATTGGGTACTCATCGACTTTTGGGCATCATGGTGTGGACCATGCCGTCAGGCAATGCCTCAATTACAGTCAACCGTAAAGAAATTCAAAAAGCTCAAAGTATATGGTATTGCTGTGAGCGAAAACAAGATAGAAGATGCACAACGAGCTATTGCAGATTTGAAAATCACCTGGCCTGTAATGAACGACCCTGAAGCAATTTCGGCAAAGGCTTATGGAGTCAATGCAATACCCGCAATGATACTATTTGCACCTGATGGTAAGATTGCAGCAAGAGATTTCACGGTAAGCAGTCTTGAGAGCATGTTGGAAGAAAAGATGGTGAAATAGTCCAGAAACACTATAAAATAATAAACATGAAAAAAAGTTTTATTGTTCTAGCACTCTTGGCTATTATAGCCATACCTGCATTTGCCCAGTATTGGACAACAAGATCGACGTATGACCCGTTTAGAAATGGAGACAAATCGATAGGATTAAGTGTGGGAACAGGCATGTGGTTTGGACCCTCCGATGCTATATCCGTTGGTAGCGACTACGGTACTAATAAGGGTAGAGTTATTACAAATGTAAGCCGTCCGCCTCTGAATCCTAGTATAGCATTGCATTACAAACGCGTGTTGCAAGGCAATACTGTGGATAGGGGAAACAGTCTATTCTTGTCTTACAGCAGATGGGGAGGCAAAATTGAAGGTAATAACAGCGGGAATGACACCGCAAGTGTAAAATGGTCATTCACCGATAAATACAATTGGTCAGAATTATTGATTACAGATATGTTCTACATCATGGTACCTATTGGAGAAAGAATACGTATCAATGCCGGTGTGGGACTCTCAATTGGCATGTGCCTAAAACCCAAATCTGAGTATACTCGTTCTGACGGATACTCCAGCTCAAATTTCACAATGGAATTCTTCGACCTTCTCATTAGCAGAATCGATGCAATGGTCGGTGTTGACTATGCATTATCTGACAGCTTCTCTGTTAATGCCAACATAATGGCATGGCCACTGGACGTATTCGGTGCTTTAACTGACCACAAGAACATGCGTTCCGCAGGAGAAGAATTATATGTCAACACCAAACTGCCGTTCCAATTGACAGCTGGGTTCACTTATAGCTTGTAAGTCTAATACATCATAGAAAAAAGCCGCCTGGATTAGGCGGCTTTTTCTTTGTACAAACACAGATTCACTGAATTAGTTCTCGTAGATGGCGAGGTGCTTGTTGACATCTCCAATAGACTCGCACACAAAATAGTCAGCAGAATCGAGGAAACGGACGCGCTGCTCATCGGTTGCACGTATGGCATCAAGGAGGAGGAGGTAAGCCATGATGATGTTGGAAAGGACCTCGGTAAGGGCGCGTGTAGAGTGCTCAAAGCGCTCAGAGGTAGTACCTTCTGATGAAACCAATTCGTACAGACGGCGGTAACCATCGGTAGCCTTGCGAAGGAGAGATTGCATACGGCACATATCATCGGTAAGTCCCTCTGAAGCGGAAACTTTAGCGTCATAAGCCTCAATTTGCTTGAGGTAAGCACCAGAGGCGATACCCTTCATTGCGGCAACGACTTGGAGCTGGCTAGTTCCCTCATAAATAGAAAGAATTCGAGCATCGCGATAGAGACGCTCACAGGCATACTCCTTCATGAAACCGCTACCGCCATGAACTTGGATGCAATCGTATGCACAGCGATTTGCAAATTCACTTGCGTTGAATTTGACAAGAGGAGTTAAAATATCAGCAACACGAGAAGCCGGCTTGGAGCTGACAGCAAGATCAACGTAACGAGCAGTCTCATACATAAGGCTGCGGGCACCATTAGTACGAGCACGCATTTGGCGCAGAAGATCCTGTACAGCAACGAACTTATCAATTGTATGGCCAAACTGTTCACGAGAAGCGGCATAGGCCTCAGCCTCACGACAAGCACACTCACAAAGACCTATCGACTGAGCACCGACACCAAGACGTGCACCATTCATGAGCGACATGACATACTTGATTAGTCCTAAACGACGCTCACCGACTATCTGGCAGGGAGCATTTGTAAATTGGAGCTCAGCAGTGGGACTACCCTTGATACCCATCTTGTTTTCGATGCGACGAACCTTCATGCCACCGTCAGCCTTGTCAAAGACAAAATAGCTAAGTCCACGACCGTCGTTGGTGCCCTCCTCGCTTCGTGCGAGAACTAAATGAAGGTCAGCGTCACCATTGGTGATAAAGCGCTTAACACCATTGAGTCTCCAGCAGTTGGAGGCCTCATCCCATGTAGCCTTGAGACGCACCGACTGAAGGTCGCTACCAGCATCAGGTTCTGTAAGGTCCATAGAGCATGTTGCTCCCTGATAGATACGAGGAAGATACTTGTTCTTTAGTTCTTCATTGGCAAACTGTTGGATAGTGTCTGCACAATCCTGAAGTCCCCAAATGGTGGCAAATCCAACATCGGCACGGGCTATGATTTCTGCAGCCATAACAGCAGCGACGCGAGGGAAATTAAGGCCATTGTATTGACGTTCAAGTGTCATACCATAAAGGCCTGACTGAACAAGAGCGTCGAGGTTCTGACGAGTTCCACGGGCATACTCAATTCTACCATCAACCAGCTGCGGACCTTCATGATCGACCGATTCAGCATTAGGGGCAATGACATCACCTGCAATGTCACCAAGTAGACGCATTATGGTGTCGTACTGCTGAATGGCCTCGTTGGTATCGGCAGGAGCCTCCGGGTGTTTGCCAGCCTCAGCGAAGTTCTTTTCCTTTACTGATACGACTTGCTCCATATCAGGATGGTGCAGGTAGAAAGAAAGATTTTCGTTATCGAGATAGAAATTCATTCATGTAAGGTTTTAAAGGTTTAAGGATTTAAAGGTTTAAAAGGTGCGACAACGACAAGCCTTTCTTACTTCAAATTATTTTTATATGCTGCCATGAACTGGGGAATGACAGTCATAACGTCGCCAATGATAGTATAGTCGGCAATGGCATTGATAGGAGCATCTGGGTCGGTGTTGATGCTTATGATTTTTGCGCTCTGTTCCATGCCTGCACGATGCTGGACTGCGCCACTGATTCCGCAAGCAATGTAGAGCTTAGGACGCACGGTGACACCTGTCTGACCAATCTGACGTTCACCTTCGCAGAAGCCAGCGTCTACCGCAGCACGAGTAGCACCGACACTGCCACCAATAAGGTGAGCAAAGTCGTGGAGAATCTGGAAGTTCTCTTTTGAACCCATGCCATAGCCACCAGCGACAATAACTTGAGCACCCTTGATGTCAATTTTCTGCTCCTCTATTTCACGAGAAAGTATTTCGACAGCCTTGTCAGCCTTGTCGATATAGTCTCCCACTGAAACAGGAGTGATAATGCCTTTGTAATTAGCATCAAAGATTTCTTTTTTCATAACACCTTCACGGACAGTGGCCATCTGTGGACGTGTCTCGGGGCAGACAATAGTAGCTATAATATTACCACCAAATGCAGGACGAATCTGCATGAGGATATTTTCATAAGTCTTGCCATTCTTAACATCCTCGTGGTTGCCTATTTCAAGCGACGTGCAGTCTGCTGTAAGACCGCAACGAAGATACGATGCAATGCGAGGAGCCAGGTCGCGACCAACTGAAGATGCACCAAAAAGAACAATCTGAGGTTTCTGAGCCTCGATAAGGCGACTAAGAACCTCAAAATGGGGCATCGTACGGTAGGGAGAAAGACGACGATCCTCAGCCATGAGCACTTCATCAACACCGAATGGGTAGAGTGACTCAGCCGCTGCCTTGATATCGGCACCCAGAAGGGCTGCCTGAAGTTTACAACCGAGACGGGTAGCCAACTGACGACCCTTAGTGCAGAGTTCAAGGCTGATATCGGCAATGGTATTTTTTTCCGACAGTTCGCAATATACTAGTACGTTGTTCATTGGAATTATCATTTTTTTCGTTTTCCTGAGTGATGGTAAATTATTATTCTCAGGATAACGGCATTACGAGTTTGTTATAGAATGTGTTCTTTAATCAGCGTTGCACTCAAATCGTTCAAGGCTGCATCTGTTGGTTGCAGAACGACCGATTCCTTGTGAGCAAGGACAACGTTCTCAATGCGTTTCACCTTGGTAGGCGAGCCTTTAAGACCAAGACGCTCCATGTCGGCATTAATACTGTCGGCATTAATCATGCGAACCTCCATTTTGGACTGACGAATAAGGCGATGGGCGTTAGGAAAACGACAATCGTTGGCAGCAGATGTCACCGTCACGAGAGCCGGGAGTTTGGCTTTGACAATTTCCGTGCCACGTTCGAGACGACGGCTGATAGTTATAGAGTTTTGGTCGATGGCAACAAGCTCCTCTGCATAAGTAATCTGAGGGAGCTCAAGTTTTTCAGCCACCTGAGGGCCGACTTGAGCGGTATCACCATCTATGGCTTGACGACCACCCATGATAAGGTCGACCTTGCCCAGTTGTTTGACTGCCTGCGAGATGGCATAGCTTGTGGCAAGGGTATCAGCACCTGCAAAACGAGCGTCGCTAAGGACAAATCCATCATCAGCACCACGCGACATAGCGTCTTTAATGATTTCGGCAGCACGAGGAGGACCCATAGTGACCACTGTCACACGGGCATCGTTCATTTGGTCTTTCACACGGAGAGCCATCTCCAGAGCCTTGAGGTCTTCTGGGTTGAAGACTGTAGGCAGAGCAGCACGGTTGACAGTGCCGTCAGCATTCATGGCGTCGGCGCCGACGTTGTGAGTGTCGGGCACCTGTTTAGCCAGTACTACAATATTGAACATTATTAGGGGTTTACAATTTATATTTACGGTTTAAAGGAAATAGATGGTAAACGTTACTAGTTAATAGCAAGACCACCATCACATGAAATAACTTGACCGGTAACATAAGAAGCCAAGTCGCTTGCGAGGAAGAGGGACACATGAGCGACATCCGTATCAAGACCACCACGGCGCAGCGGAATCTTGGTCATCCAGTCTTTACGAACATCTTCAGGAAGCTGTTGTGTCATAGGAGTCTCGATGAAACCAGGAGCAACGGCATTGCAGCGGATATTGCGAGAACCCAATTCCTTGGCAATAGAACGAGTAAAGCCAATAATACCAGCTTTAGAAGCCGAATAGTTGCACTGACCAGCATTACCATTAAGACCCACAATAGAGCTGATGTTGATAATCGAACCAGCACGCTGTTTCATCATCATTGGAGCAAAGGCCTTGGTATAGTTAAAAACAGAACGGAGATTGACATCAAGTACCAGATTCCAGTCTTCTACGCTCATACGAAGAAGAAGTTGGTCTTTTGTGATACCTGCGTTGTTTACCAGGATGTCGAGACGTCCATAGTTATCAGCCACCCACTTAGCAACATCCATTGCCTGAGCGTTGTCAGCTGCATTGGAAGCCAGAAAATCAGCACGAACGCCCTTGGCACGAAGTTCGGCAAGGAGAGAATCACTATTCTCATTTTCCTTGAGGTCAGTGAATATAATGTTAGCACCCTCTTCAGCGAAGAGAAGAGCGTGGCTGCGACCTATACCGCGAGAAGCTCCGGTAATGAGGGCGGTTTTATTTTCGAGAAGTTTCATTATCAGTTTAAAGGTTTAGGGTTCTTAATTTGCTATTATTCAAGTTCTATAGAACCATATAACAGCTTTCATTATTTATCATTTATTGTCGATAAGGGTAAAGATGAGAGATCCCTTAGAGCAGAGTTTGCCATCTACTTTTGCTTCAGCATCAACGAAGAAAGTGAGGCCGCGTCGGGCAGTGATTATGCCACGTATTTCAATGGTGTCACCTGGACGGACAGGGTTTTTGAAACGGACCTTGTCAAGCCCTGCATAAAAAGGCGTACGTCCTGGTAGTTCGTCCTTAATGAGGGAGCAGCAACATTGTCCCATGATTTCACAAAGGATAACACCTGGGACTACAGGGTTGCCAGGGAAATGGCCTTTGAGGAAGAATTCCTCGCCAGTGACATGATAGTGTCCTACAGCGGTGTCGCCTTCAAGAGTGACATCGTCAACAAGGAGCATTGGTTCACGATGTGGAAGATAATTTTTTATTTCGTCTCTTTCCATACTAATAAGATTGAAAAGGTTAAAATATTAATAAAATGAAAGGCTCTGATGCATCATATTTTTCGCAGAGCAACACAAGCATTTTGTCCACCAAAGCCGAATGAATTGCTGATAGTAAGGTCAGCATCAAAGTCGCGTGCCGTGTGAGGCGTATAGTCAAGGTCACATTCGGGATCTGGCTGGTCGAGGTGGATTGTTGGAGCCACCTTAGCCGTTTGGAGCGTCTTGGCGCAGATAACCATCTCTATTGCTCCCGTAGCACCGAGCATGTGTCCCATCATAGACTTCGTGCTACTGATAACAGCTTTGCGAGCATCAGTTTCACCCAAAGCCTGCTTGATAGCAAGTGTTTCTGTCTTGTCATTGAGAGGCGTGCCTGTTCCATGCGCGTTGATGTAAATACGCTCTCCTGACTTGTAGCCAGCCTCTTCGAGAGCCAAACGGATAGCATTGGTGGCACACTTGGCATCGGCACGAGGAGCTGTGTAGTGGTTTGCGTCACAGGTGTTACCATAACCGCAGACCTCTGCATAGATATGGGCACCACGTTTCTTGGCCAACTCATAGTCCTCAAGAATCATAATACCAGCACCTTCGCCCATGACAAATCCCTTACGTCGAGCATCAAAAGGCAAGGAGGCTGCCATTGGATCATCGGATGTTGAAAGTGCCTTGCTATTGGCAAAACCTGCTATTGATATTTCGGTAATAGCAGCTTCCGTACCACCGGTAATCATAGCATCGGCACGTCCTTCGCGAATCATGCGGTATGCTTCACCTATAGAATGAGTGCCTGTTGCGCATGCAGTAACGACAGGCAGATTAGGGCCTTCAGCATGGAAAACTATAGCCGTGTTGCCAGAGGCAATGTTTGCTATCATCTCGGGGATGAAGAGTGGGGAAACACGACGAGGACCATTCTCCATAAGAGATGCATGTTCGCGACAAAAAGTCTGGATGCCACCAATGCCAGAGCCGATGGCGCAGCCAAAACGAGTCGAATCAACGTGGTTGCCAACTTCGAGTCCGCTATCCTGCATTGCCTGAGTAGCAGCAGCAAGGGCGTAGAGGGCATAGACATCATTGTGGCGTATCATAGCCTTGTCGATATTGAAGTCTTCTGGTTTGAAATCCAAGACCTCAGCGGCGACCTTTACGGTGAGACGCTCAGCATTTATTTTCTTAATATAATCGATTGCACATTTGCCATTCAACAGACCATTCCACATAGCGTCGACGCTGTTACCAAGAGGCGATATGCATCCGAGTCCAGTTACAACAACTCTTTTCATATATATTTATATTCGTTTAATTGATTTACGTTTTGATATGTTGCAAAATGTCACAAAACAACAAAAGAAATGATTATTCTTCTGTTTGGGGTTCTGGATATTTGATTTCTGACCAATCAAGAATGGTAGCACCAGTGACGAATCCGCCACCAAAAGCGCTGAGGAGCAAACGCATACCATCTTTCAGCAGACCCGCACGAGACATCTCATCCATGAGAATAGGAATACTGGCCGAAGATGTGTTCCCATACTTTTGGAGATTCGTAGGAAACTTCTCCTTCTGCTGACCAAGATGCTCTCTAATAGAGTCAATGATGCGAAGGTTAGCCTGGTGAAGCAGGTACATGTCAATGTCGTCGCCCGTGAGGCCATTCTTTTCAAGGATCACATCAACATCTTTGATACAAGCTCTTACAGCAAGCTTAAAGACCTCACGTCCCTGCATAACCAAAGGCTGAGTACGTTCGTCAACACGGTCGTATGGTGTTGGTTCCAAAGATCTTTTGTAGTAAAGTACATCCGTGTGAGTATCAGCAGTGACACGAAAATCAAGGAATCCATCACCTTCGGTAACAACAACAGCACCAGCTCCATCAGCAAAGAGAACTGAAGTCTCACGCTCGTGCCAATTGCAGAAACGGGAAGGTTCCTCTGCAGCAACGATTAAAATATTCTTTGCGCGTCCGGTCTTGATAAAAGCATCTGCTATGTCAAGAGCATAAATGAATCCTGCACAAGCACCATTAAGATCGGTGCAAGGACAGCAACAGCCAAGAGGACCGAGAATAATACTGCTCAAAGAAGGGGTTACATAACTGTTAGCAACATTAGAGCAGATAAGATAGTCAATTTCGTTCGGAGCAACTCCCGAAGTGTCGAGGGCAGCCTGAGCAGCAGTGATAGCTAGTTCACCAAGTGTTTCCTTGCTCAGGAGATGTCGAGTCTTGATACCAGTGCGGGTGGTAATCCAACTGTCGCTAGTTTCGAGGAAACCGGCGAGCATATCATTAGTAACAACTTTTTCTGGGAGTGCACTACCTGTTCCAATTATTTTCATACGATGTATTCATTTTGATAAATCAGCGAATTTTCACGAATCACGCAAACTGAATAAACAAAATGCACAAAAAACGAAAATTCGCACAAAAGATTTTCATTTTAAAAATGCAAAATAATAAAAAAAAATGAAAATATTTTTGTTAAAAACGATATTGGACACAATAATAGGCAAAAACCAGCGTTTTTTAGGGTAAAAAATGCATATTTTGGGTGAATGACGTGAAATTTTTTAACAAATATGGGAAATAACAGCCTCCGAATACCGAAATTTATGACCGAAAAGAAGGACATTTGGCTTTTTTTATTCGCCACCCTTCTTTTCGCTATCCTTTTTGTTCTAGTTTATCAACCAGCTGGATATATGAGAACCAACGAAGCTCTATCCCACTGGAACAAACACATTTACACTGCAATACAATTCCTTGCAGGCTTTATAATACTCTCGACAAGCCGATTCACGTTCATGCATTTACACAAAAAACGCGAACTGACAATACGAGACATGTTTCTATGGATTGCAGGAGAGCTGATACTTATATCATTGATTCTAACACTTATAGCCTCACTGATAAATGCCGACGAAAATCTAGAATTCTACGACCTTTTGGGAAGAGTATCTTTTAACATCGCTACAATATTGGTAATACCATACGCGGGTACAACACTGATACTAATGCTACGGGAGAGACGACAGCAGATAGAAGCTCTTAAAGAATACATAGAAAAGCAAGAAGAGGCTCGACAGGAAACCACAGAGAATATGAACTTCTATGCACTAGGTGGTAAACTTGCCTTTTCAACACATAGAATCAACGTTTTATATATAGAATCAGCTGATAATTACAGCAACATACACTACCTAAATGAAGGAAAAGAAGACACCTTTATACTTCATAATTCACTAAAGAATCTCGACAACGAATCGAAATACCCAGGCCTTCTACGTTGCCACAGAAGTTATATGGTAAATATCAATAATGTAAAACTAATAAGAAAAGAGAAAGATGGCTTAGTAATAGAATTGTCTCAAGGAGGGAAAGCCATACCCGTGTCACGGACCTACAACACAAAAGTAGTAAAGTTCTTTGCAGGGGAGAAATAAACTTCGTTAGAAATAGTTCTAAGTGTTTTATTGGTCTCCCTTAGAAACAAAAAAAAGCCACCATAAAGGTGGCTTTTTTTTTGTATAAGGATGCAACTTATTTAGCATCGCGACCAGCGCGTATAGCCTTGATATTGGTCTCGACCACAGCGTCGCCCTTACGGCCAAAGATAGCCTTGATAGCTTTCTCAAGTTCCTCAAAAGCAATCTCCAGATAAGGAGCAGCAGCACCCAAGAGTACCATATTACCACGTGCATTGAGTTCCTTGGCGATTGCATTAGCATTAAAGCTTACGCATTTAGGCAACTTTGCGAGTTCTGCATTAACCTTATCGATTTCAGGATAATTGGTGATATTGATAAATGGGTCACTATTGGTAATCACGACACCGTCGGGAGCAAGGAAAGGAAGGTAACGAAGAGCCTCCATAGGCTCGGAACTGAGGATAATGTCTGCCTTGCCTTCAGGAATCACATCGGCAAAAATAGGGTCACTGCTGACACGCAGATGGCTGAAAACGGAGCCGCCACGCTGTGACATACCGTGGATTTCACTCTGCTTGACGTTCATACCCAAATTCAGGGCTGCGTCACTTATGATTTTGGCTACGGAGACGATACCGTCACCGCCTACGCCACAAAGTATGATGTCTTTTTTCATTGTTGCTGTTATTTGTTGATAGGTTTGATGTTGAAAGGTTGATATGTCTGAAGTTGAAAAGTATTAACATTGAACATATCAACATATCAACAAAGAATTATTTGTTGGCTGCAATTCTCTTTTTGTTCTCGACTATACAGACGCGCTGTGGGATGATGACACTGACACCATTGTAAGCAATCTCTTCCTCAAGAATCTTGACAAATTCGTCATGGTTCTTCTTCAGAGGAACAATGGTACGGATGTGGTCAGGATCAACGCCAAGACCCTTGCAGATATTGAAGAGCTTCTGGTTAGCGCTCGAAGGTTGACCACCAGTCATGGCGGTGATGTCATTGTCAAGAATCATAATGATGACATTTGCCTTCTCGTTGACACAGTCAAGAAGACCAGTCATACCGCTGTGACCAAAAGTACCGTCACCAATAACACCTATAGCGGGGAATATACCCATCTCAGAGGCACCCTTAGCCATCGTGACCGATGCACCCATACAAACGGTGGTGTTGATAGCACCCATATTGAAACCGAGAGTGTAGCATCCGATATCACCGAATACACGTCCGTTGGGGTATTTCTTCATTACCTCAACAACAGCCTCGTAGCTGTCGATGTGGGGACATCCGACACAAAGTGCGGGAGGACGATTGGTGACAACGTCAGGAACGGCAGGACCATTAGGAACATTGATACCAAGGGCCTTTGCAACCTTTTCGGCATTCAACTCGCCATCGCGACGGATAGTTTCATCCAAACGACCATGAACGGGTTTTCCTTTGCCAAGGAAACCTTTGATATGCTCCTCGACAAAAGGCTGGCCATCCTCAAGAACGAGGATTTCAGCGCACTCGTCATAAAGCTTGCTGAGCATATTGAAAGGCAGCGGATACTGAGTAATCTTAACGACAGGATAAGGGCACTTGCCACCAGGGAAATTCTCCTGCAGGTAGTTGAATGCAATACCAGTAGTGATAATACCACGGCTCTTGTCGGAACCATCAAAATATTGGTTAAAACCACTTTCCTCACTTGATTTGGTGAAAGCAGGCTGCTTGTCGATAAGGTCGCGATACAAACGCTTTGCATTAACGGGGAGCAGCACGAAAGACTTCGGGTCGCTAGGACTTGTTAACGGATTCTGCGGCAGGGCAGGTTTGCGCTCAACACCTGCACGGCTATGGGCCAGACGGGTAGGAATACGATAAAGGATAGGTGTTCCAAGCTTCTCAGAGAGTTCATAGCCAAAGAAAACCATATCATAAGCTTCTTGCTGGTTGCTAGGCTCAAGCATCGGGATCATTGCCCAATGACCATAATAACGGCTATCCTGCTCATCCTGAGAGGAGAACATGCTCGGGTCATCAGCGACAACGATAATAACTCCCTTGGTGCCGATAATAGCGGCATTCATGAAGGGGTCGCCACACACGTTGAGACCGACGTGCTTCATGCAAGTCATGGCACGCTTGCCAGCATAGGCAACACCTATCGAAGCCTCAAGAGCCGTCTTCTCGTTGGCACACCAGTTGGCTACAATACCTTTTTCCTTAGCCTCTTTTGACTTGATAACATACTCCGTAATCTGGGTGGAAGGGGTTCCAGGGTAGCTGTTTATTGCACTACCGCCAGCATCTATAAAAGCTTGAGCGATAGCTTCATCGCCCAACAAAAGCAGTTTTGACATTTCTTTTATATTTAGTTATTAATTAATGAATTCAATTTTGCAAAGATACGAACATTTTGCGACGTGAACAAAAAATATTTTTATTTTGTTGATTTTTTGTTGTTTGCATAATGATTATCATCGTATTTTGCAATCAGGAAAACACATATTGGCAGCACACAACGAGCAGAAAATCGTCCAATCAAAAGTCCGCCGATTCTTCGTCGTTTTTCGTCGCCAACACCCATGAAGCACCACGAAAAGTAGACACGAAAGGCAGAAAAAATAGCTCTGTATGAGATAAAGTTGTATCTTTGCAATTCGTATGGTGTGC
>CADBOG010000140.1 GCA_902796265.1 uncultured Bacteroidota bacterium | reverse complement strand
ATTTGTCAGGTGGTACTCAAGCGTCCCGCCTGCTGTGTATGTGGTCCCATACCAAGTAAAGCTGTCGCAAGCCGTTGCCGACGTATCACCCGAACTGCTATTTTTTACAGTGAGCTGCAGAGTCACTATGCTGTCGCATCCATTCTGTGCTGTGAGAGTATCCAGATAGGTTCCGGAAGATGTAAGGTTTGTTCCATTAAAGAGGAAAAGATCATTATCACAGATAGTGTCGAATGCCTCTGCTTGTAATGAAGGTTTGACCATCAGGTTCATCAACACGATACTGTCTTGACCATGACTGCCAGTAAGTGTGGCAGAGGCAACACCAGCACGTGTGAAAGTTACACCATTCCAAGTATATGGCAATTGGTTGGAACATATTGTCCTATCGTAGTGATGTCCTACCAATACTCGAACTGAATCGTGTGAGCGACAAGAGATTAAATCGGTAAAGCTAATATCATCAATGCCGAAATCATTTCCACCCGATGCAGTGTTTTGGTTCAAGATTGATATTGTTGCTGTTGTGTTCTCGCCGCTATTCCATACCTCATAAAAATTTATCCATGTGTTCAAATTCAGAGGGGCACGGAAAGGTTCTCCGATTTGTGTTCCATTAATGCTGAATTGGAGAAGAGCTTGAAGGCTGATAGGATAAGGCGAAACGCTGCAAACCCATACCGAAAAGGCGTATTCGGTATGCGGAGAGACGGAAACAGTTTGTGACCACACATTAACTCCTGCCGTTCCTGCCCCATTCACAATCATATAATTTCCAGAACCCGATGTATGGTCATGAGCTCCAGTGAAACCTGAATGGTAGTTGTGGGCATTTGAACCGATATAATAGTATGCTGCGGGATACAAATTACTGCTATAATTATAACTTGTATTGAATCCCACATTTCCCAATTCAAAATCGCCGTTGTGTATGATGTTGACGCCATCATTAAAGGCATCAAAATAGTAAGTTGTTGATGTGCTGGGGGAAAGTGTAATGTCGCTGCTATTCGATAACACGTTGCCATCAGCATCAAACCAGGTGAAAAGGTTTGCTCCCGAGGCATGTAGCGTCACTGATGTGCCTTGATTGATGATAGTGTCCGGAATGTGGGTGAGTGATGGAGAGGGTCGAATCATAAGAATCAGCATAGTGGTGTCGTAACATGTGCCAGATTGAGTTATCACTTCAACAATTGTATCGGCGGTATAGGTCTGTCCTGTCACATCCCATGTGTAGCTGTCACAAGCCGATACGTTAAGCGTGTTATTTTCTTGAGGATAGATGGTTAGATGTAGATGAATGATGCTGTCACAGCCAAACATATTGTTCAAAACGACTTGTGGTGTTGTCGTGGAGGCATTATAGGTTATTCCATTCTGCCAAGTGAAAGAATTGCATCCTGTAACGCTATCGATTGTCGACGATGAGGAATGCATCTGGACCCTTGTTACAAAGATGCTGTCATATCCCAAGGGAGTGGAAATGGTATCACGATATTCTCCTGATGCGGTGAAATAATGACCTTTCCATGTGAATGATATGACATCGCAAATTGATGTGTCATTAACTATAGTGACCGACGACTGAATGATGTTGACGACAGCGAGTGGATTGCTGCAGCTGCCTCTATCCAGATATGGTCCGTTATAAGGATAGGCATAGAAGTCGTATGTTGCCGACGAATCAAGACCTGTGAGGATGTATGGATTTTGGTTCACATGGAGCAAAGTCGAGGAACTTGATCCGGGTGTAAACCCTTGCGCGCCATATTCCAGCCAGTAATCGGCATTATTCGAAGTGACATGAACAATTGTTCCATTATAGCGCTCCAATCGTGGTCGCTCCCAGGTGTCGGCAACAAAATCATCGATATAGAGATTTCCAGCACTGTTGTATATTCTTCTATCAAGTATACAACCCCTTTTGGCTGTTCCATGATAGTTGCGGTACGAGTATTGCACAGGAACCCATTGGTTGTATAATGGAATATCTATGGTGTCCAGGGGAATGAATGAATTGTAGCTCGTGGTGTCGGTAAGTACTCCCATGATGAGCCTTCCTGGCTCATCATCAGTTTTCATCACATTGAATGAAATGTTGAGTTGCTGGATTGAGTCAAGGTTGAAGTTCGGGAGCATTGCATAACAGGAATTGTTCGAGAATGCCCTCATACAAAAACAGTTAGAAGGTGAGTGACTTCTGCCGGAATTGACATGTGGAAATCTTCCCAAATCCATAGACAAGGTATTGTATCCTTTCCAATAGGTTGGCATGTTTCCTTCGCCAGATGGATAGCTGTCAAAACTTTCGCAGTATGGTAATGGAACTCCTGAAGGTGTGCTTGCGTTCGTAATAAACGATGCCAAAAGGTTGGTGTCTTGCGTAAGGGTAACGGTGTAGATGGAATCAGTACTGCCGTCACTCCAGCCGGCAAAATGGTATCCACTTTCAGCATTGGCTACAAAGGTCACCGTGCTCGAACATCCGAAGGTGTCGATTATTTGCACCGTTCCATGTCCTCCCGACACGGATGCACTGTATTGATGACGCTCAGCGATATTGAGTGATGTATATCCTGTTGCACCTTGATAGGCCGATAGACAGCCTTGGGGGACAAAGAAGTTTGAACCGTTTGAGAACACCTGTGTCCCCAATGATGCCGGTGTGCATCTCTTAAAGGTGACACACAATGGATTTCCTGTGCTGAAAGCCTGGTTTCCGATAAAGTTCACATCCACCCCTATTACGGCACTCCTCATCGAGCTGTTATTGGTAAAAGCATTACTTTCGATAGTCGTCACCGAATCGGGAATAACAATATGCGGCAGTTTTGCACATCCATAGAAGGCTGTAGATTTAATCTCTCTTACGGCAGGTGATAGGTCGACACTGATTAGTCGCTTGCAATTCAGGAACACACTGCTGTTTATTGTGTTGAGCG
Organism: uncultured Bacteroidota bacterium; assembly: GCA_902796265.1. GTDB lineage: Bacteria > Bacteroidota > Bacteroidia > Bacteroidales > P3 > Colimorpha. Next base: position 7,762 of record CADBOG010000140.1, on the reverse strand, counting down.
AACTTCCTGTTGTGATTGACTCCAAAGCATAACATTCCGAAAAAGCCGAATTGTCTATCGCTCTTATTTTATCGGCTAAATCAAGTTTTAAAAGGTTGCTACAACCGTAGAAAGCGTCGCTCCCGATAGTGGTGAGCGAATCAGGCATTTCTATATGCTTTAAGCCGTAGCAGTATGTAAAAACTTGGTTGTGTATTCTTTTTAGCCGTTCGTTTAAATAAAGTGTGTCGATCGATGCACAACGGTAAAAAGCGTTGGAACCTATGGCTGAGAGTGCGGTGTTGAACTCTACTCGGCGAAGTCTCGAACATCCGCGAAAGACGTATTGTCCTATCGAATCCAATGCGTTGAAACAATGGAATGTGCTGAGTCCAATGCAGCCGTCGAATGAGTATTCTCCTATGGTTTGTATGTTGCTTCCTCCCGTCACTGTCGTAAGGCTGGGACAATACTGGAACATGAATCTTCCCATCTGGGTAAGCGATTCGGGAAGGGCTATGCTTTCAAGCGCCGAACAATTGGCAAAAACAAATTCGCCAGTGTTGCTGACTGTTGCGGGCAGTGTAATCGAGGATAGGCTCCTGCAGTAGCGGAAGGCTTGTGTTCCTAAGCTCTGCAGCGAATTGCCGAAGGTGACGCTTGCCAAGTCGCTGCATCCGTAGAAGGCAGAGTGTCCAATATTGGTCACGGAATTGGGAATGGTGATGGATTGAAGACTACTGCAATTGTAAAAAAGATTGTTTACTATCTGTGTTAATGCCGATGGCAATGTAATCGTTGTAAGTGATTTGCAATTTTTGAAACAATCATACCCTAGGGCAGTCACATTCGATGGTATATTTATCGAGGAGAGAGATGTGCAGCCTTCAAAAGTGCTATTTAGTATCATCCCTACCGATGAAGGGATAGTAACCGTTTCGAGTAGTTTGTGGTTGTAGAAAGCTTTTGCTTTGATTGTCTGCACCGACGATGGTATGTTGGCGACAGTGACATCCCTGTTGGCTCCAATGAGAATTGTTTTGCTGCTATTTGTATAGTACAAGCCGTTTTCCTCATATCCGTTTCTGCATCGAGCCCCGAAAGATCCTCCTACGCTGCCTTGATAATATATCATCGTAACATCAGTGAAGGCGTCGCTTGCAATGCTTGCCACATTGTTTGGTATGGTGACAGGAGATAGCGAATAGCAATTTGCAAATGCCGATGTACCTATCGCTGTAACCGAGTTTGGTATCGTGACAGAAACGAGGTCTGTATGATGGGCAAGAGCATAAACCCCGATAGTATTCACGCTTGTCGGTATTACGAGAGTGTCGATGGTAATGTCGGCGCCGGTCAATGTGTCCATCGCCGATGAGGTATAATAAAGTCCGTTGTTGTAATACCAGTGGTTCTGTATTTCTCCTGCTCCCCAAGGGCTTCCGGCGGCAGTCCCGTTATAGCGGATTCTGTTCACTCCCTGAAACGCATTGCTCCCTATTGAGCTGACATTTCCGGCAATTGTGACACATGAGAGTTTTCCGCAATTGGCGAATGCTTTGTTGCCGATTGCTGTTATCGAGGATGGAAGGAATACATACTGTAGATTAGAACAATATTCGAATGTGTTTGCATTTATTTGGTTTAGCGCATTTGGAAGAATTACCGACTTCAAACTGTAGCAGTAGCTGAATGCACCTGTCCCTATCTGTGTGACTGAATTGGGTATTGTGATGCTCTCCAGCATCTCGCACGATTGAAATGCAGCACTCCCTATCTCAACCAGCGTGGCGGGCAATGTTACTGCACTTAAACCACGGCATCCTAAAAAGGCATTTGTGCCAATTTTGGTCACTCCACTGTGAATCTCCACCGAATCCAGATTTCCGCAGTATGCAAAGAGGTCGTTGATTATTTGTGTCAGCGAATTCGATAGAGTCACTCGCTCCAGCCGGCTGCAAAATTTGAATGCACGCATTCCTATGTTGGTGACCGAATTGGGTATTACTATCGACTGCAACGAGTGGCACTCAGTGAAAGCCTCGCTTCCAATACTGGTGACATTAGTGCCGATATTTATTCCAGACAGTTTCGAACAGCAAAGAAAGGCTTTATTTCCTATGTTTGTTACTGTGTTGGGAATGGTTATCGTCATAATCTCAGTACAATACGAAAAGGCCTCATTGCCTATTGTGACGAGTCCTGCCGGAAGGGCGATGGATTCAAGGTTGCGGCATCCGGCAAAAGCCCGTACACCTATAGTTGTAATTGTCGATGGGAGTGTTATTGACGATAAACTGGTACAGTAATAGAAAACCTCTTCCTGTAGAGTTGTAACCGACGGCGGTATTGTGATTGATGAAAGACTGCTGCAGTTTCTGAAAGCATAGCGGCCTATCGAGTTCACCGATGACGGTATGGAAACTGAAACAAGCCCGACGCAATTTGAAAAAGCATCCTCTCCAATACTTGTAACTCCTTGTGGTATTGCAATTGATGCCAATGAATGACATCCCATGAATGTCCCATTCGCGATTGTGGTAATCGAAGACGGAAGTGAAACCGAGGTGAGCGATTTACATCCCACAAAAGCATCAGCACCTATTGTTGTTACAGAATTTGGTATGGTTACCGTTACAAGGTTGTCGCATCCCCAAAAGGATTTTTCGCCTATAGAGACCACAGAATATGTTGCTCCCTCATGCACAACGCTTGAAGGTATTTGAAGTTCACCCGATGGCTTGTTTGAGTAGAATGGGCTATAATTGCTTTCATGGGTCAGCTGAACTTGCGACCCGTTGAGAATATTAAAAAACAAGGTCTGTCCATTTGATGTTTGGATAGAAAAGGAGTAGTCTTGGGCTTGGACAATAATCACTCTCAGAAGAAGAACCAAGAGAATTAGTGTTTTTAAAAAACGTTTTTGTCCATTTATGATTGTTTTCCGCGTGGGGGATTTTGACCTCGCAGAAGCAGAATACGAGGTCGCATCCTCCGCCCGAAACGCTCTATATGCAATGTTTTCCGTTATGTCCATAATGCATGGATTGTTTTATATTTAAATTTGCAAAAATACAAATTTTTTTTGAATTGGCATTAAAGGTGACAAAACGCGACCTGATGCACGACACGATAATTATTAACCCGTCAACTTGATTCAGTCGCAGGACACAAAAGTGACAACCTAAATCAGCAAATCACACTGCTCTGCTACGGTTCAACTACTTGGGTAAAGCTATTTTTCTTATGGCTTTGTTTATTCATTATTGGGATTGAAATCGAATAGGAAATCCGAGTGGTTTTGGGCGAATCGGCTCAAAAAGGAGTGCTATTTGAGTGTTTTTTTTATAGATTTGAGCCGATAATTTAACAAAAAATACTATTTTTGCACCGATTTTTAAGATGCAATAATAATGGAACTTTCGAGAGAAATAATACAATATCTGCACTATCATCCGCAGTCTTCTCGCGATGAAATAGCAAAAGGTATCGCCTTTGGCGGCAGTGACGCAACCATAAAGCGGCTTATCGCAGCCGGAGTCCAAAATGGCGATATAATGGTTGATGGCAAAGCTCGAGCCACACGCTATCGTCTTTCTCCTCAGGCTCATCTGTTGATGCCGATAGACTTGGACACCTATTTCTCACTTGATGTTGACGATCGACAGGTACAGACCTCTTTCAATTTTAATCTGATCCGCGAACAGCTACCGGCTGTAAAGCTCTTCTCCGATGAAGAAAATGCGCATCTGCAAGAATTGCAGGCAGAGTTCCAACTGCATCTAAACGAGATGACTGACAAAGAATATCGCAAGGAGATGGAGCGTTTGGGCATCGACCTCAGCTGGAAGTCGTCGCAAATTGAAGGCAATACCTACTCTTTGCTGGAGACAGAACGATTGCTTCGCGAGAGCAAGACCGCCGACGGCAAAACCAAGGAAGAGGCAGTCATGTTGCTCAACCACAAGGACGCTCTGCGATTCATTCTTGATAACCCTGACTATCTGCAGACATTGACAGTCAGTCATATAGAATATATACACCAGTTGCTAACTAAAGAATTATCGGTTGGCAAGGGCATACGTCACCGTCGAGTTGGCATCACTGGCACCAATTATCATCCTCTGGATAATGAGTTTCAGATACGAGAGGCCATGCGTGACACCTGCGAACTAATTAACGGCAAAGCAAACATTTTCGAGAAAGCACTTCTGGCGTTGGTGCTGCTGTCGTATATCCAGGCATTCTCAGATGGCAATAAGCGCACAGCCCGTATTACCAGTAATGCCATACTGATAGCCAACGGTTATTGTCCGTTGAGTTTCCGTACTGTGGACTCTATTGACTACAAGAAAGCAATGCTTGTTTTCTACGAACAAAACAATATCTATGCTTTCAAGCAAATCTTCATTGACCAGTTCGAGTTTGCAGTAAAGGAGTATTTCTGATAGACAAAAAAAACGACAAAACTACTGCACATTCAAAAAAATGCAGTATTTTTGCAAAAGACCGAAAACCCTCCGATAGAGCTTTTCTTCCCCAGTCTTTTCCGCCCGGAAAGAAACCACGATTGATTTGTAGAATAAGATTTCTATAGTAGAAAAATGGTCTGTTATCCCGATTTTTTTAAAGGAAGCCTTACAATAATATTGAAAAAGGAAAAACCTCTTCAATATTTGGAATTCCATAAAAAAACAAGAGTAAAAAACGAAAAAGCAACCCTTATTGGTATTTTTTTTCATTCTTCAATTTCTTTATTTACACATATTTATATTCTGGTCTCATTTGGATAGGCATCAGTATTGAAAAAATGTGTATATTTGCACACTGTTTCAGCGAGCGTCATGCTGAAATGATTATAAAGCATTTGTATAGGTCCGCCTATTGAAGTTCGCCAAAATTGTAATCTAAGGACTATGAAACTGATGCCTTTTCTGCTTTACCTTTATGTATGGTCTTTTGACTGCTACATGTTGTGAGCATAGGATGAAGAAGGAACTAGTAGCTCTTTCGATAGCGAAGCGGAGAAAAGAAAGGGTTCAAATCAGTTTTACTTAGATGAGATGTTTTGCGATACCTAATAGGCGTTGAACTGAGCAACACGAGTTCTATGCTTTTTTGTGTGTAATAACAGCTGCTTTTATGGAACTCAAAAGTGGCATAATGAGTATGGGCAAATGGCAGAATTGAAGTCTGGAGAAAGGGTTTCCCTAGTAGGTGGCAAAAGCGTCACTATAAAGAAAGAACTAGGTCGTGGAGGACAAGGTATTGTCTACCTTGTAAACTACGACGGTAAAGATATGGCTTTGAAGTGGTATAACAACGCCCCTGACAATTATTTTTATACCAACCTCAACAATAACATTCTCAATGGAGCTCCGAGTGACGCTTTCTTGTGGCCGAAAGCATTGACTGAAAGACAATGCGGCAGTTATGGTTACGTGATGGATTTGCGTCCAAAGAACTATTTTGAATTCGGTAACTTTTTAATGGCAAAAGCAAAGTTCACAAGCTTCGATGCAATGCTCAACGCTGCCATGAAGATTTGCAACGGTTTCATGATGCTCCATCGTTTTGGCTACAGCTATCAGGATTTGAACGATGGCAATTTCTTCATTGATCCTCAGACGGGCGATGTCCTAATTTGCGACAACGATAACGTAATGCCCCAAGGTGAGAAATCGGGCATTATGGGTAAAGCCCGCTATATGGCTCCCGAAGTAGTGGCTGGCGGTATTCCCGACAAATACAGTGACCGCTACTCCCTCTCCGTCATCCTCTTCATGCTTTTCTATTCTAACCATCCTCTTGAGGGAGCGAAGGTTGTTGCCTGTCCTTGTATGACGGAAGCCTACGAGAAGAAGTTCTACGGCAGTGAAGCTGTTTTCATCTATAATCCCACCGACAAAAGCAATCTTCCCGTCCGTGGTATCCACCAGAACGTTATCCGCCGCTGGCCAGTATTGCCGGCTGTGCTTCGCGAGACTTTCACACGAGAGTTCAGCGATGAGATGTTGCGAAATCCTCAGAAACGTATGATCGAACAGAACTGGGAGAAACTTATCGCTACTATCCGCGATAGTCTCGTCATCTGTCCTCATTGCCACGAAGAAACTTTCATAGAAGAAAACAAAAACACCTGTATGAATTGTAGCAAGCCTATCAATACCACCTTGATTCTAAAACTGGGTTCAAGAACGCTTTATCTTACCGAGTGTACCAAACTCTATATCGACCACGACAACACCGCTGATGTGCAGGTGCTGAGCGACCCCAATGCCGGACTTCTCTTATTGAAAAATCTTTCTTCTGATGCCACTTGGGCAGCCGAAACACCAAGTGGTAAGCTGAAATCCGTTGCACCGGGAGAAGTAATGCCCGTGAAGGCTGGTATTAAAGTCTCATTCAGCCAGATAGCAAAAGCCGAAATAATAACCGCTTAACTATGGCAGAGATTACTCAACTAAACAATGATGCATTCGTCACTATGGCCATGTGCGAAGAGTGTAAGAAGCCTTTCGGCATCACAGTTGATAAGGTGTCGAACGGTCAATACAAGTTTGTGTGGTCGTTCAAGATTGATGCTGACAAAGCTCATCGTGAGGGGTATGATGCAACCCATGTGAGGGGTGATGTTACCGAAGATGCCCGCTATCCCGGTTGCCCCCATTGTGGCAGCAAGCAATGGTACATCTGCACAAATTGCAGCACCATTGTCTGCTATCACGGACAATCGTATGTCACCTGCCCTAAATGTGGAACGAGTGGCGAGATTACAAAATTGGAAGAGATAGATATCAAGGGTGGAAGTTACTAAGAAACAAATAATAACATAAATATTCATTACTATGTCTCTTTTAGACGAAACCGTAGAAATCCCGCGTCGCACAATGACGCTGTTCTTTGTAATTGACACTTCCGGCAGTATGGCTGGAAGTAAGATTGGGGCTGTAAACGATGCCGTTGTCAACGTTCTCCCGATGCTCGAGGAAATTTCGGCTGAAAATCCAGATGCCGAGATTAAGGTAGCAGCTTTGGAGTTCTCAACCACCTGCAGTTGGCTTTACAGCGAACCCAAACCAGCCAACGAGTTCGTGTGGCAGGACGTGCAGGCTAATGCTCTCACTTCGATGGGTGCCGCTTGTAAAGAGTTAGCAAGCAAATTGTCGCGCAGTGGATTTATGAAGTCGGCTAGTGGCTCCTTCGCTCCCGCCATTATCCTCCTATCTGACGGTGCTCCCACCGACGATTTCGAGTCGGGTCTCGCTACGCTGAAGCAGAACAGTTGGTTCAAAGCTGCCATTAAGGTGGCAATTGCCATCGGTGACGATGCCGACAAGAATGTGCTTACAAAATTCACTGGCACCAATGAGGCTGTCTTCACTGTCCACAACATTGATGCTCTGAAACAGATTATCCGTGTAGTCGCTGTCACCTCCTCGCAAATTGGCAGCAAGAGCAGCACTGCTGGCGACACCACTAAGCAGGAACAGGTAATAGCCGAAGTCAAATCGGTAGTTGATAACATTGGCGGTGCCGAAGTGGCTTCTGCCCCAGCCACAACTGCATCTTATGACGAGTGGGATTGATTTGCACTGCTTTGACCGCCGTTGTCAGGGAGAAAGCCATAAGGCAACAGACAAACCTTGTCAGGATTTTTCTTTCAGCAAACAGACAGCGACTTACACCATATCCATCATCAGCGATGGTCATGGGGGTACTCGCTATTTTCGCAGCGATGTGGGGTCTCGTCTATTGTGTGAAGTAACCGAACGGTGTCTTT
>CADBOG010000139.1 GCA_902796265.1 uncultured Bacteroidota bacterium | reverse complement strand
TTAAGGTATACGTGCAAATACGCGCGATACGTGGAGTCCATTAGCGAAGCTTACTCCGAATCGTTATTCTCGCCGTCACCGCCGCCATTGTTCGAACCGCCAGAGTTGCCACCTTGGTTGTTGCCGCCGGTTTCACCGCCGTTTGTGTTCGTGCCAGAACCGTTAGTGTTCGACGAGCCGTTTTGTTTGGCAGCAAGACGGGCAGCCTCAAGGTCAACCACCGTACCGCCGGTCTTTTCAACTTTCAGCGTAGCGGCCTGAGCCACACGGCTGCTGACGAGGTTGAACTTGGCGCGGCCAACAAGGTTCTCGAAATCTTCACCAGGGGTGAAAATGATGTTCACGGCCTTTATGTTCTTAGAGGTGAAACTCTCGATGGTGTCGGTGCCGTTGCTCGAGAGAGAGATCCAGAAGTCGCCCAGTTCGCCAAACTGCACCTTTTTGCCGTCGAGCAGCATCTCTACGATGCAAGAGCAGGCATCTGCGATAACGCCCTTGACGGTACCGCGACTGAACACGCCGTTGTGGTCGGCAAGGTGATTAACCAGAGCATCGAAGGGGATAAGCTCCGTCATTTGAGCCTTGGCATAAGCCTTAGGTTCAGCAGTCTCATCCGCTGGATTCGGCTGCTTGTAAACAGAATAATTAATCATGATGTTTTGATTTTGTTGTTGTTTTGATGTTTGTTTGTTAGGTTTATCCGCGTATACATTTATTAATGTATACATATTAATATATATAGGCGCGTAGCAAAGAGTCCTCACGAGGAGGTGGGAAGGAGTCACATCTAATTTGAGCCTTGATACTAATATGTCAAAGAACACTAGTGATTTGAACACTGAAGTTTGATTCTTTAATCAACCGTCAGGTTTTTTGTCTCAATCACGCCACAAAGATACGAAAAATATTGATGACCAGTGCATTGTGCAAGTGCAAGTAGCTTGCTTGCAACTTGCAGGTTGATAAGTCAATGAATTACGATGCCATACGTGCAAGATTAGACCCAACTTGCAGTCAAAAAGGCCTCTGCAAAACATCTTTTTGAGTATTACTTATCACTTAAAATTGGCTCGAAAAAGAAAAAAAAGACAGAAAATCGTAGAAACTACTGAAACTGAGAGTTATAAACACAAACGGGATATAATTCCAATAAGCCATCGTCCTATTAAATAAATAAACCATAATACTGAAAAACAATGGAAAGAGAAGACACTATACCACCACTACCCAGTATAACGTTTAACGGGAATATCGAACAATTAAATATTGGCTCAACGGTTACCAATAACTACAACGATGGCGAACCAAAAGAATCCGCTACTGCCAAAGGTCAGAATATCAATGCCATTGACAAGGCACAGCTCCGCGATGAAATAATAGAGTATGTTGGCAGAATCGAAAGTTTCTATTCCGTTGCTTGGCAGCAACACTACAAGGAACTGTGGAACGACATTCTCGATATGCCGGTGGTTGCCATCAAAGTCTATAATCGCGGATACCAGCATGATACCAACTTCAACCGTAATCTTGTGGGCAACATAATAGGTTTTCTCGACCGCTTCAAACTATACCAGGGTACGATAGTTCCCGGAAAGTTCACTCATGCGCTGGCAAGGGGCGGCAAAGGAAAATCAGTGCGCGAAGCCTTGAGCGGGGCACTCGACCCTGAAATCAGTGAAGCGATAAAGCTTCTCATGTCCTCAAAAAAATACATCTAATTCGCGGACTCCACCGCTTCATCCATTCCAGTGCGTTTCATTGGCCATTCCAGTGCGCTTCATTGGCCATTCCAGTGCGTTTCATCGGGTGATGAACCCTATACCTCTTTTTAAGCTTCCAAGCGACTAAGATAATAAGCCAAAAATGACCGCATCCGAATTACAGCGAAAACTGCTCTTTTACGGATTTGTCGACATTACGGACTTTCTTCGTGATAGTCCGCTCAATCGATATCTCTATAAGAATATGCTTGACTTTAGGGAGGCGTGCGACATCAAAACCCCGATGGTTAAACTCTTTAACGAGATTTACTTCCAATGTGTGCGAGTGGGGTTTGATATCAATCCAGGCGAAGACCTCACCGAACGTTACATCAACGAAGCTGCTTGGTGGCTCAACTCAAAGGTTGCCGCAGAAATGGTTTTCTTCTTCGTCTGGGCAATTTTCAGAAACAAGCGCAAACTCTCATTTGGCGAAGAATGTTTCGTGGAGCATCTGAACCCATTGGTTCTACATAGTGAAAACAGGGAAATGCTCGAAGAATTGGTGATGGACATGCGTGCCAAGGATGTTAAGATACCCGACCAGTTTGTGCCTATGATATATCCATCGGTTGCGGCTATACCCATCCAGACAAAATTCGACACCGATTGGATAAATCGTTTGGTAAGAGAGGTTTTCAGACTGAAACCTCAAGTATTCGACTATTACCCCAAAGCAAACTGTTGGATGGAATTGACAGACGGTTATTCCCATCCATTGATAGAGAAATATGTGAAACTATATAATGATGTTGACGATAGATTGGCATTGCTTGAGCGCATAGAGCAATCCTGTCCGAGAAGATTATACAAAAGGCACAAGGATTACTTCACAGGGCTCCGTATGCATATTGAGAGTGGGCAGGTGGTTATTCGGTCACTCCGCGACGACGAAGTCAACAACAAACACGAATGGATAGACATAGAGTCGTTTGGTGAAACAGAATCGCTAAACATATACACCAACGAACTTAAAAACATAGCCGAACAATACAAGCAGGAGCGCGACGAGGCTCGCAAACAATGCGAAGAACAGCGCAAAACATACGAGATGCAAATGACGCGATTAGAGGCCAAGTACGAAAGTGCGGTAAAAAAAATGAAACAAACGACAAGAGAAAAACAATTGATAGAAAAAGTACGACAAGAGCCCTCACTTATGGTGAGCGAGATGGCCGCTCACGTTATGGAACGTTTCAGCAAAGTAGGTGCAGAAGAGTTTATTACAATGTTTTACCGCCTATCATTAATGCACGGCAATCTTGATGAGCGCACCTGTAATATCATTGATAGAATAATTCCATCCATACTGCAGCGAGATGCAACCAAGCAAACCTTCAACTTCGGTGATATTGGACAGGTGAACATCAACTCCGAAGTGAAAAACAAACAAGCAGCAAAATGAACCCCCAAGGGAACCTATGTTCATCAGCCGCAATTCCTCATCCTACTCGAGCATTAGTGACGAAAAATAAAAGTTCATATTGAGTGCAATAATTGTAGCAACAAAACGTTACCATTGCAAACGTCGTCATATAATGAATGAGTCATGCTAATAACAGGAATCGAAATACGCAATTATAGAGGTATCAAGGATTTGACTATAACAGATTTGGATTGCCACACTAATCTTTTCATTGGAAAGAATGGGGCGGGCAAGTCATCGTTACTTGATGCCATATCGAACGTCATGTCATGGTTCGTTGCTCGAATGCTTTCCACTACTGGACGCGGCAAGGATATACCAATCAACGATATAGGTTTTCGTTCTAAAGAAGGTAGTACAGTAAGATTACAGCTCAACGGAAACGAGTGGTGTGGATTATACAGAAGCACCGAGATGAATAAGAGTGGTAAATCAGATTTATCCGCACTTAATGAATTAGTAAAGAGCCTGCGTGAAAACATAGAAAAAAATCCGCTTACATCAGTTCCCGTTTATGTTCATTATGGTGTCGGGCGTGTGGTGGCTGATATACCCTTGCGAATCAGGAAGAACACCAAACGAGATGTGACTAATGCTTATAATGAAGCCTTGGATAGCAGTGCCTCATTTAGAGATTTTTTTGCATGGTTCAGAGAACAGGAAGATATCGAAAACGAGCATATACGCGAGAATCCTCAGTACCGTGATCGCAGTATGGAGGCCATTCGTGATGCGATGTCGAAGGTATTCTCCGAATTCAGCGACATGCGCGTGCGCCGCAGTCCAAGGTCCATTCAAATAAAGAAAGACAGCGAGGTGTTGCGTCTTGAACAGTTGTCGGATGGCGAAAAGTGTTATATCGCATTGGTATGCGATTTAACACGACGGTTGACAATCGCGAACCCCCAACTTGATAATCCCCTGAATGGTTCAGGCATTGTACTGATAGACGAAATAGATCTTCACTTGCACCCAGAATGGCAGATGGATGTTGTAACAAAGCTGGTTAGTACATTTCCAAACTGTCAGTTTTTTATAACGACCCATTCTCCGATAGTAGCTTCTGACGTGAAAGGAAAGGTATTTGCCATGGAGGGAGGGCAAGCATATCCTCGTAACACCTATGGCAAGGACAGCGAACAGATTCTGGCTTCGGCCTTCGGTGTGCTGAATCCGAGGAATAAGGTGGTACAGGAGATGATAGACGATGCTTATAAGACAATCCGAGAATCCGATTATGAAAAGGCAAATGGCTTATTAGCAAATATTTCATTCCTTTTGGGAAATGATGACCCCGTTGTTAGTGCCATCAAATTGGAGATGACACGTAAAAGCAGGATTCAAAGATGAGAACCATTGTCAAATCAGATTCTCCAGCCTGCCTTTCCGATGCGAAGAGAAAAGGGTGGAGTTGGGACGATTTTGTTGAGAACGATCGCCGAGGTTATCAGTGTTGCCGCCAATTGGCTGATAGTGAGCAAGGCGGTGAGTGTGCCTATACAGAAATGCCTCTCAATAATCAGCAGGCCGTCATACATCTTGATCATTTCCGAAAGAAAAGCATATACCCCAATCTGAGGTTTGATTGGAACAACCTTTTTGCCGCTGTAAAGGATCATCGTTTTGGTGCAGACTATAAAGATAATATTGTGGATGGCAAGAATGCTGGGCAAATATATTGTCAAGTTTTAAGTCCGTTAACATCAGAATTGAATGCATATTTCCATTATGCAACAAACGGCGAAATAGAACCTAAGTCAGGTCTGACAGAAGATGATAAGAATAAGGCAGAGAAAACGATAGAATTATTTAATCTGAATGAAGGCGAACTCGTTAGTCGCCGCAGAACAATGATGGCTCAGATATCCAACTATCGGGACTTGCCAGAATCAGACATCAGAGATTGCTTTGTCGGTGCAGGATTCAGTTCTGTGCTAGATCAAGAAATAAGTTTCATTTCGATGTTTACCTAAAACCAGTGCCGCAGGCCACCTGAAACCTGTGCCGTCATTCCACCTGAAACTTGTGCCGTAGGCTGCGTGGTATGCCCGCGAACACCTTTAAATAAATCAGATGCAGTGAGTCAGTACCTTAGAATTAATTAAATGCAACGAGCAAACTTGAAACCTGAAACGGCCGGTAGGCCTATTGAGATTAGTGCCGCAGGCTAATACTTGAAACCTGAAACTTGAAACTTGAAACCGTAAACTTACTATCAAGCTCGTTCCCCACGAGCCGATACGTGTTATCCGTGCGATACGTGGCCGTAGAATTTTAACCTAAGCTCGTTCCAAACGAGCCCATCCGTGTTATACGTGCGATACGTGGCCTTATAATTAACCCCAAGCTCGTCCCCAAACGAGCCCCCTTCAGTGTATTCCGTGTTTTCCGATGTTAAAACTGGTGCCGCAGGCCACCTGAAACTTGAAACTTGGAACCTGAAACAGCCGCAGGCCAATTGAAACCGGTGCTGTCAGGCCACCTGAAACTTGGAACCTGAAACCTGAAACCTGAAACCAAGTATACTAGACCTCAAACTTACATATAATATGTTTAATTACAGAGACCATGATTTATGGAAGACAGCAATGGATTTGGTGGAAAATGTCTATATGCTGACAGACACTTTCCCCAAGCATGAGGCACACGGCTTGACAGAAGAATTGCGACGAGCCGCAGTCT
>CADBOG010000138.1 GCA_902796265.1 uncultured Bacteroidota bacterium | reverse complement strand
GTAATGGTAAACCAATACGAAACCGTTTTCATTGTAACTCCCGTTTTGTCTGAAGAACAGATGAAGGAAACGGTAAAAAAGTACACAGACTTCCTCACCGACCACGGTGCTGAGATTGTCTACACAAACAATTGGGGCATGCGTAAGCTCGCTTACCCTATCAAGAAAAAATCTTCCGGATTCTACTACCTTATCGAGTTCCGTGCCGAAGGTAGTGTGATTGCTGACCTTGAGGTCGCTTACAAGCGCGACGAGCGTCTGCTCCGTTTCCTCACCGTCTCTCTCGACAAGCATGCTATTGCTTACAACGAGAAGAAACGCAACGCCAAGAAGGCTGTTGAGGCCGCACCTGCAGCAGAGGAAGAAAAATAATTCATTAACCGAAAATGAGAATTAGGAATCACCAAGTTATTTCAATTTTCAATTTTCAATTTTCAAATTAAGAATCATGGCTAACGAAAGCGAGATTAAATATTTGACCCCTATTGCTGTTGAGACACAGCGTAAGAAATATTGCCGTTTCAAAAAACTCGGCATCAAATACATCGACTATAAGGACGCTGACTTCCTGCTGAAATTTGTCAACGAGCAGGGTAAGATCCTTCCCCGTCGCATCACCGGTACCTCCAACAAGTACCAAAAGAAAGTTTCTCAGGCAATCAAGCGTGCCCGTCACTTGGCTTTGCTTCCCTATGTTGCCGATTGTTTAAAGTAAATAATAAGGAGGAAAGATACAATGGAAATCATACTGAAACAAGACGTTATCAATCTGGGTTATAAGGATGACATCGTGACCGTTAAGAACGGCTACGCCAACAACTACCTCCTTCCCATGGGTATGGCTATCATCGCCACTCCCGCTAATAAGAAAATGCATGAGGAAACCCTCCGTCAGCGTGCTTTCAAAGAGGAAAAGCTCCGCAAGGATGCTGAGACCCTCAAGGCTGCTCTTGACGGCAAAGTGGTTCGCATCGCTACTAAGGTCGGTGAGAACGGTCAGCTCTTCGGTGCTGTTAATAACATCCAGATAGCTGATGCTCTTAAGGCTCAATACAACTATGATGTTGACCGCAAGAAAATCGTTGTCGACGGTTCCAAAATCAAAGAGGTCGGAACTTTCAACGCTCTGGTCAATATCTATCGTGACATCAAGGCTACCCTCAACCTCGAGGTTGTTGCCGAGGATGCTCCTGCAGAGGCTTAATCTCCTCATGCCTTAAAGACAGATCTGAGATTCAGGTCTTGCCGAAAATGTAATGTAAGGAAAGTTTTCTTTTTCATAGTACAATTTTAGGTTGACTCCTCAATGTGAATTGGGGAGTCTTTTTTTTTTATAGTGCAAGGTGTAAAGTGTATATGTAAGGTCTTAAGTGTAAAGAGTTTAGTGTAAATAAAAGGACAAGGTTCCTCGTGAGGAACCTTGTCCTTTTATTATAGGTGATAGCTATCTTATAGTCTAAGCTTTAAGTATAAACTATAAACTATAAACTTTATTAGTATTTGAAGAAGCCTTCACCAGTCTTGCGGCCAAGGAGACCAGCGCGGACCATCTTACGGAGCAGTGGGTGAGGACGATACTTAGGATCGCCAAACTCTTTGTAGAGAACTTCCATAATAGCGAGGTTGACATCGTTGCCGATGAGGTCTGCAAGAGCCAGAGGTCCCATGGGGTGGTTTGCACCAAGCATCATGCATTTGTCGATATCCTCAGCGCTAGCGATGCCATCAGCGAGGATGCCGCAAGCTTCGTTAATCATGGGGATAAGGATGCGGTTGACGACAAAGCCGGGAGCTTCTTTTACCTCGACAGGCTGTTTGCCAATGCTGGTGGCAAGGTCGATGACACACTTGCAAACTTCGTCGCTGGTGAGCTGGCCACGGATGACCTCAACGAGAGCCATACGGTCGGCTGGATTGAAGAAATGCATGCCGATGAATTGAGCCGGACGGCTGGTGGCAGCAGCAATCTCGGTGATGCTGAGCGAAGAGCTGTTGGTGGCGAAAATGGCTTCAGGCTTGCAAATCTTATCGAGTTCAGCAAAGACCTCTTTCTTGAGTTGCATCTCTTCGACAGCAGCCTCGATAACGAGGTCTGCATCTGCGAAGGTTGCATAGTCTGTAGTGGTGGTGATGTTTGCGAGCAGAGCGTCGACAGCCTCCTGGGTCATCTTGCCTTTCTCAACGAGTTTGCCGTAACCTTTAGCAATAGAGGCCATAGCTTTGTCGAGGCTGGCTTGAGTGCGGCTTTTCATGACGACGGGCATCTTGGCGGCAAAAGCTTTGACGATGCCTTTTGCCATAGTACCGGTTCCGATAACGTAGATTTTCATGACTATTATTGTTTAATTGTTTGAATATTTGATTGTCTGATTATTATTTACCTTGGAATTCACATTTGCCTTTTTCGAGGAAGGCTTTCATTCCGTTTTTCTGATCCTCGGTGGCAAAGCAGCGTCCGAAGATGACACTCTCGTTCATGATAGCATCATCAGCAGACATGTCGTATTCTTCGTTGATGCACATTTTAGCAGCCTTTACTGCAAGAGGTGCATTGGCTGCAATCTGATTTGCAATCTCCATTGCTTTATCCATCAGTTCTGCCTGAGTATAAACGGCATTTACGAGTCCGATACGTAGAGCCTCGTCGGCACGTATGGCACGGCCTGTGTATATAAGCTGTTTTGCCATTCCCATTCCCACAAGGCGAGCAAGGCGTACAGTACCGCTGAATCCGGGGATTATTCCGAGTCCAACCTCGGGCTGGCCAAATTTGGCATTGTCTGAGCAGATGCGGATATCACAAGCCATAGCCAATTCACAGCCTCCACCAAGTGCAAAACCGTTCACGGCAGCAATGACCGGCACATGGAGTGTTTCTATTTTACGGAATACAGCGGCACCGCGTGCACCGAATGCCTGGCCTTCCAGCATTTTTAGTGTTGCCATCTCGCTGATGTCGGCACCAGCAACAAAACTCTTCTCGCCGTCGCCTGTGATAATGAGACAACGATATTTCACGCAGTCGAATTTTGTGAGGAAGTCATCCATCTCCTTAAGAATGGCACTGTTCAGAGCGTTGAGCGATTTAGGTGCGCTGATGGTAAGGGTGCAGATTGTCCCGTTTTCAGCTATTTTCAAATAATTGTACTCCATGGATATTGTTTAAGGTTTATTGTTAACTATTAAAGATTATGAATGGAAATAATTGTTAGTCAATATTATGATTATTGATTGTTTCCATGTCAAACGATTGCAAAGTTACACATTTTTTTTCAAACATGCGGTATTCTCCCAAAAAAGATGTCACTTTTTGCAGGATTTTTTTAGCCTATTTGATTATTCAGAATCCAATCCCTACAACAACCATATTTATACAATCAAATTTCTTGTCAATTTTCTACTTTTTCTCTCCGTTTATGAGTCATAACGACTCTTGTTTCTGCTATTGATGAAAAAATATTTCACTGATAAATAATGCGTTGTAAGATAAATAAAAAAAATATTTTGCCGAATGAAAATATCTTCGTTACTTTGCATCGCAAAGTTCTTTTAGAAATACTATAATCATGGATAACAAAGAAGCAATTCGCGACATAAAAGATATAAGGTCGATGATGGAACGTTCATCGAGGTTCCTTTCTGTCAGTGGCTGGGGCGTGGCTGTTGCCGGTCTCATTGCTATTTTGGCCGCCTGGGTTGCCTATTCAATTTTTTGCGATGGTACACTTTTTGGCGATACTCATTACCTTTGGGAATACAAAACGAGGGTTGCGGTTTTTGGTTCGTTGGTCCTTGTTGTCTTGTGCGGAACTATAGTTTTTGTTTCTTCAGTTCTTTTGGCTCGTCGAAATGGGGTTAAGTTTGTTTTCGACAAAACTATGCGTCGCACGGTCTTCAATTTCAGCGTGCCTCTTTTGGCGGGCGGCATACTCTGCTTGGCTCTTGTGATGAACGGTCATTATGGACTGACATCCTCCATGATGTTGATATTCTATGGGTTGGCTTTGATAAACTGCCACCATTTCTCGCATCCTGTCCTCGGCACTTTGGGCTATTTGGAATTGTTGTTGGGTTTGATCGACTCATTTGTGGTGACTCACGCCTTGCTGCTTTGGGCAATTGGTTTCGGTCTCTTGCATGTAATCTTTGGTGTATACCTGATTGTCGTCAATAGGAAATCCTGAAAAGAAAACAATTTACTGCGACCATGGAACGTCAAATGAAAATATCAGTTCTTGGATTGAACAAGGCCTTCGAAAGCCGTGCGCGACTTGGTATCATGTCGGTGCTCATGGTCAATGATAGTGCTGATTTCACCACACTAAAGCAACTGCTCGAGTTGACAGACGGTAATCTTGCAAGTCATGCTCGCGCCCTTGAGGAGCAAGGCTTTATCGCATGCGAGAAGCGTTTTGTGGGACGCAAGCCCAATACAATCTACCGTGCTACAGAAAAAGGCCGTGAGTCGTTCAAAGAACATCTTGTAGCCCTTGAGCAATTTATAAAAGAACAAAAATAATTATTTTTTTTGTCCATATACTTTGAAATCCAAAGTTCTTTTTGTATAATAATAAATAATGACGATATGATTAATTAACTTGTTGACCATTAACAGAGAAAGAATGAGAATTGAAAATTGAAAATTGAAAATTGAGAATTGAGAATTGAGAATTGGAACTTGAAACAATAGCATCCAACGCACAAATCCCCTCTGCGCGAGCCACAGGCTCTTGCACCCTGAAACTTGAAACCTGAAACTTGAAACCTGAAACTTGAAACCTGAAACAATAGCATCCAACGCTCATATCAGCTCTGCGCGGTCCACTGGACCTTGCACCCTGAAACTTGAAACTTGAAACTTGAAACCTGAAACCTGAAACTTGAAACTTGAAACCTGAAACCTGAAACCTGAAACTTGAAACACAAAACATAAAAATTATACATTAAACAATTATCACCATGGAACAAATGATTAATGAACAGAATGTTCAAACCGAAAAAAACATGAATGCACAAGCCACGTCCAACGACCGTCGCGAGAATGCAGGAGTCAAACTATTGATAATATCACTCCTGTGTCTACTACTGCTTGTGCCCTGGTTCTTTATCCGCTTCACAATCAGTGAACGCAATTCAACTGAGTCGTCAGCCGAACAAGAAGTCTATTCCAAATGGGGCGGACAACAGCTTGTCAAAGGTCCCGCAATACGAGTGTCCGGTACCAAGGATGAAGGCAATTTCTTGCTGCTGCCCGAGACGTTGGATATCACCAGCGACGCTAGTTGCCGTAGCCTAAACCGAGGCATCTATGATTTTACAGTATATGATGCCGAAGTAGTGCTCAAAGGACATTTTATCATGCCTAAGAATATGCCTGCAAGCCAGTTTAACAGGTTGATGCTCAACTGTTGGAATATGGAGGTGGAACTCAGTTCTCTCAAAGGACTGACAGACAACCCTACTGTAAAGATTGACGGTAAAGAGTTGACCCCTCAAGACATCACTTTCAGCGATTCACGGCTGATGTGGAGGGTGAACCTTAACTCGCTGCTTGATGGCGGTAGCCTTGAATATGAGATTACCATAAAGCTTAGAGGTTCGAAGAGCCTGAATTATCTGCCTACAGGCAACACTACCAATGTCAAGATGACTTCCGATTGCGCAACGCCTTCGTTCTGCGGCAACTTCCTTCCAACCGAACGTGACGTTAGAAATGATGGCTTCGATGCAGAGTGGAAAGTGCTTGCAATAAACCGTAGCTTCTCGCAGATTGTAACCGAAAGCAAGTGGCGTAATATGAACTTGCGTGGCGGATACTATCTTGAAGGTGAGGATAGTGGCGACGACTCATTTGGTGTCGAGCTGCGTCTTCCTGTCGAGCAGTACCAGCAGAACGAGCGTGCTGTGAAGTATGCCTATCTTATTGTGCTGCTTACCTTTGCTATTGTATTCTTCATGGAGCTGCGTCGCGAGTGTCCCATACATCCGGTTCAGTATCTGCTTGTCGGAATCGCCATCATGCTGTTCTACACACTCTTGCTCTCCTTCTCCGAACACCTGTCGTTCCTGGTGGCGTACATTATAGCTACAGTGATGACGGTTGCGCTGTTGACCTTCTATCTTGGAGGCATAATGCACGACAAGAAAGTCGGCCTTGCTATAGGCGGAGTACTTACAGTATGCTACATCTTCATATATATACTCTTGCAGATTGAAAGTTACGCATTGCTGGTGGGCAGCATTGGACTCTTTGCAGTTCTCGCTGCTGCAATGGCTGCCTCGCGTAAAGTAGAATGGTACAAAAAATAGCATCCCGCGTATAATATAAACTAATTTGCCGGACAGCACATTACCTCATGTGCTGTCCGGCAAATGTTATTATTGCAAGTTTCAACGAAACTGCCTATAAAGCAGGCATTTGTTGGCTTAGGCAATGGAATGAGCCGAGGCCCCAGATTATGTCAGTGCTGTCGATACCTACAATCTCACGTTTAGGGAAGCATTCCTCAAGGATATAGGCAGCACGGGTGTCGTTGTCGCATTTGTAAGTAGGAAAGATGACCAACCCGTTGCAGATGTAGAAGTTGGCATACGATGCCGGCAAGCGTTGTCCTTCCCATTCAACGAGCGATGGCATAGGTAGTTCAACAATGGTGGGTTGCTTGCCATTGGCCAGACGGCACGAATTCAAAAGCTTCAAGTTCTCCTGCAGTGGAGCATAATTCTCGTCGTTCTTGTCCTCCTCAACAGCTGTGACTATGATATCGTCGTCTACAAAACGGCTCAGGTCGTCAACATGACCGTCGGTGTCGTCGCCCACTATTCCGTCTCCAAGCCAGATGATGTTTTCCACGCCATAGTAATTGCGTAGATACTCTTCAATCTGCTGCTGCGTGAGTTGTGGGTTACGGTTGGGGTTGAGCAGGCACGACGTAGTCGTAAGCAGGTCACCCTTACCGTTGACATCGATAGAGCCACCCTCCATAACGATATTGGGTTCAAACATCGTCATTCCTAGATGTTCTGCAATGCGAGCCGGAATCTGGGTGTCAAGTTCGTAAGGATATTTCCCACCCCATGCGTTGTGATTCCAGTTGACGAGAGCCCTTAGTCCTTGCACCTTGTGGTTGAGGAGGAATGCAGGGCCGTGGTCGCGGCACCAGGCGTCATTGGTAGGGAATCGGTGGAACTCGACATTGACCATGAAGGCGCCAATCTTCTTCAGCGATTGGCGTACATGCTCTTCCATTACTTCGTCCTGAACGTTGATATGGACGGTCTCGACCTCTGTCAAGGTCTTGATGAAGAGATGATAGGAGGGGAAAATGGTTTCAATTTTTCCCGGCCAAGAGTCTTCGTTATGAGGGTAGCTGAGCCATGTGGCTTCGTGTTTTTCCCATTCTGCGGGCATGTAGAATCCGCGGTCTTTAGGTGTCATGAGTGTCTGCTTTAGTCAATATAACGTTTGAGGATTGGCGAGTAGGAGTCGATGCGGCGGTCACGTAGGTAGGGCCAGTGGCGACGGTAGCGATCGCTGTCGTTGAGGTCAAGCTCTTCGATATGAGTACATTCCTCGAGGTGTGGTGCCTGCCATAGGAGTCGTCCGAAGGCATTGGTGACGAATGAACCTCCCCAGAACTGCATGTCGCCTTCACGGCCCGTTCTGTTAACACTTACCACGGGAACACCGTTGGCGACAGCATGGCTGCGCTGGATTGTCTGCCAAGCCTGGTATTGCTCGTCGTTGGTGGCATCGTCCTGGTCGATAGCCCAGCCGATGGCTGTGGGGTAGAAGAGAATTTCGGCACCCATAAGGGCTGTGATGCGTGATGCTTCAGGATACCATTGGTCCCAGCAGATAAGTACACCGATGCGTGCGAACTTTGTTTGGAACACCTTGTAACCTAGGTCGCCAGGGGTGAAATAGAACTTCTCGTAATATCCTGGGTCGTCGGGGATATGCATCTTGCGGTATTTGCCCAGGTAGCTGCCGTCAGCATCGATTACCGCTGTAGTGTTGTGGTAAAGACCTTCGGCACGTTTCTCGAACATCGAGCAGATGATGACGACACCCAGCTCTTTGGCAAGAGCCATGAAATGCTGCGTCGTCGGACCATCAGGTATGGGTTCGGCATAACGGAAATTGTGGTAGTCTTCCACATCGCAGAAATAGAGCGAAGCGAAAAGCTCCTGAAGACAGATAATCTGGGCACCGTCGGCAGCAAGTTGGCGTACACGCTCAGTATATCGGGTTATGTTTTGGTCTTTGTCGGGGCCACATGCCATCTGTGCCACTCCGACTTTTACTTTTCGAGGGTTCATGATTTTTTATCTAAAGATTCGTTCACAGTCTTGGTTGAATTTCAGTGGCTCGTGGCAGACGATGCGAAGGCCGCGAGCTTCATTAGGAGGTTGTGGAAAGTCTACGCAGGGGCTTGTCTTGCCTTTCGGGTGTTTTTTTCCAAAGTCGTCGAGGTAACAGCCACCGATACAGGCTATGCTGTCACCTACAGTAACCATTTCAGCAGCATTGCCCGACATGTCATATATTCCTAAGTCATTGGGTATTCGTTCGGCATAAGGGTGGATCTTGCCGCCGCTGTTGGCACGACTCCAAGCCACAAAGGTGTGGTTCTCGCTGCCTGCAAAGGAGTGTTCTTCTCCAAACAGTCCACCTCTGAAGGCGAAGAGCCATTCGTCGCGAGTAGGGAGTCGCCATACCTGAC
Organism: uncultured Bacteroidota bacterium; assembly: GCA_902796265.1. GTDB lineage: Bacteria > Bacteroidota > Bacteroidia > Bacteroidales > P3 > Colimorpha. The sequence goes on along the minus strand of CADBOG010000138.1, from coordinate 8,013 downwards.
GGGTGGTCTTGTTGAGCATGTCGAAGAAAGTGTCGAGCTCCTCTCGGTTCATGCCTGTGGCAGGAAGGTTTGCACCTATGCTGTCACCCCAATGCTCCACTCGTAGATACCATATCCATACATCGCGTGTCATCTCGTAGCATGTAATCCAGAATCCGTCAATGGTCGTGATAGTCTGTCCGTCGGCATCGGTGTCTACAGAGAGCGTGTCACCTGTGCAAACCCATACAGTAGGTATAGACCTTGAGCGCGACTCAATACCATGGATTTGAGTACGCAAACAGTCGGGCTGTGCATGGACTATAGCAGCGAGACAAAGGAGCAGGGATGTTAGGAATGTTTTGATTGCTAGAGTATTTGATTGATTTGAAATAGAACTATTCGCTGATTATCAGGAATTCCACACGGGCTTGGAGACCACGGGTGTTGAGTATGCGGTCGAGGGTTTGGTTCACCTTGTCGGCAAAGACCCAGACGCCGTCACCGGATTTGGGGGAATAGGCGTTGAGCAAATCCTTGTAATAAGATGCTTGCAAATCCGAAGCAGAGGAGGTGAGAGTTCCTGAAGATGATTCGCTGCGTTTAAGCAGTTGGGTGAGGAAGTCGTCCTCTTCTGGGTAATCGACGATTCTGTATTTGCTTATTCCTGCACTGTCTGCAGCGATAGTAATAGCGTCATCAAGTCCACCGAGAGCATCTACAAGACCTAGTTTCAAAGCATCGCGACCAGTCCACACGCGACCGCGAGCAATGCTGTCGACGAAATCGTAAGTAAGCCCACGACCTTTTGCCACGCGGCTCACGAAGACAGTGTAGAACTCCTCGACATTGCGTTGCATCAGCTCGAGCGACTTGGGCGACATGGGTCGCAGAATACCCAATCCGGTTGAGTTGGCGTTGGTGTTGACAGTATCGGTGGTGACGCCAAGGTATTTCTTCAGAGCATTGCCCACTTCAGGAATGGTGCCGAAAACACCAATGCTTCCTGTTATTGTGGTTGGTTCTGCAACAATATAGTTGGCGTTGCACGAAATCTCGTATCCTGCCGATGCAGCCACGTCGCCCATCGAGACGATAACGGGTTTCTTCTGTTTGGCACGGATAACGGCGTTGGTCATGATTTCCGATGCCGTCACCATTCCGCCAGGCGAGTTGACACGCAGCACAATAGCTTTGATGCTCTCATCAGCAGCTGCATCGTTCAGTGCTTTGGTGATTTTGTCGGAATAGACATTGACTCCTGTGCCGCTGCCGTTCATCACTTCGCCTTCAGCATAGATAATGGCTATCTTGTCCTTTGCTTTTGTGTCAGATTCTACGGTCTTTGCATATTCCTCAACGGTGATGATGTTTTTGCCCTTGTAGCTGTTCACCATAGAGGCCTTGATGTCGGCTTCGAAGCAGAGACGGTCGACAAGCGAAGCCTTCACAGCATCCTCGGGGAGGAAGGCCGAGAGGTTGTCGGCAAGGCTGTTAAGCTGTTCTGTTGAAATGTCGCGTGACTCGCCAATTTTCTCTACCACATATTCCCAGATGCTGTTGATGTATTCGCGAATCTGCTGGCGGTTGGCATCGCTCATGTGGTTCATCGTGTACATCTCGCCAGCGCTCTTGAAACTGTTGCTCTTCGGACGCACAAGGGTCATCTTGATGCCAAGTTTGTCGAGCAAATCCTTGAAAAAGAGGCTCTCGGCACCAATGCCGCGGAACTCAAGCATACCAGAAGGGTTGAGGTAAATGCTGTCTGCTACCGAGGCGACAAAGTACCCCTGTTGGCTATATACATCAGCGTAGGCAAGGATGGGTTTGCCACTCTCCGAGAAATAAAGGAGAGCCTGACGGAGCTCCTCGCTCATGCCCCACGACATCGGGAACATGCTACCCATATAGAGGTATAGGCCATCGATGCGGCTGTCTTCGGCAGCAGCTATGATAGAGCGTACCATGTCGTTGAATCCTACTGTCGAACCTTTTTCCAAAAAGGCAGCAAGCTCGTCGGGTGTACGCTCGTTGACAGCCTTTGTGAGGTCTAATTTGAGGAAGCTGTTTTTGGCAACTACGGTGTTGTCTTGACTCGACCCTATGGCACCGATTATGCCAATGAATGAGAAGATCTTGAATATGCCCAAAAGGACCAGGACGATAAGTGTGCCTACTCCCGAGGCGAGCATGATTTTTGAGAACGGAGTGCTGTTACTTTTGTTGTTTTTGGTGTTTTCAGCAGTGTTCTCGTTTCTAATCTCAGTAGTGTTCTCTGTTGTGTTGTTCGTTGACATTGTTATTGTTTGCGGTTTATTTGTTAAATGAGTTCTATTAATAACTGCAAATGTTGATATTTATTTTTCGCTTCTGTAAAATATTATCATTTTTTTTGCGTTTTTAAAACCTAAAACATGAAAATTGAGAATTGAAACTTGAAACTTGAAACCTGAAACTTGAAACAATAGCATCCAACGCACAAATCCCCTCTGCGCGGTCCACTGGACCTTGCACCCTGAAACTTGAAACCATAAAAAAACCTTTACCCTTTTAATGAAACGAAATAAAGCTTTATTATTATCTGCCATTATTCTTGGTTTTAATTTTTCGATTACTAATACTGTCCAAGCCCAGGACGACTCCTCACATTTTCGCCGTCTTGAGCAGGTGAACAAATATATAGAGGATAACTATGTGGAGCAGCCCAACTACAAGAAGATAACCGAAAAGGCTGTCACATCGATGCTCTCCGAACTCGACCCCCACAGCATGTACATCGCTGCAAAAGATGTGCAGCGCACCAATGAGGGCTTACAAGCTAATTTTGAAGGAGTAGGCATAGCCTTCCAGATAGTCGACGACACCATTTCTGTCACCGAAGTCATCGTCGGAGGTCCATCCGAGCATGTGGGTCTACAGATAGGCGACAAGCTCTTGAAGGTCGACGACACAGTGGCAACGTTCAAGGGTGTCAACAATAGTTTTGTATTCAACCACCTGCGTGGCAAGAAAGGCACCGAGGTGCGACTCACCGTCAAGCGTCTTGGCCTCGACCAGCCATTGGAATTCAATATCATTCGCGACAAGGTGCCCATCTATTCCATCGATACCTATTTTATGCTCGACGACGAGGTCGGATACATCCGTCTTGCACGTTTTGCCCGCACTTCCCATTCAGAATTACGCAATGCCATAAGCAAGCTTAAAAAGCAAGGAATGAAGCGTCTGGTCTTCGACCTTCGAGGCAATGGTGGCGGCTATCTCGACATCGCCTTCTATGTCGCAAACGAGTTTCTCGATTCCCACAAGATGATAGTCTACACCGAAGGAGCCAAATCCCCCCGCCAGAGCTTCGTCTCCCGTCGTGGAGGCAGCTACACCTCAGGACCTCTTGTAATCCTTATCGACGAATATTCAGCATCGGCTTCCGAAATTGTCTCAGGTGCTGTACAAGACTGGGATCGTGGCATCCTTGTCGGTCGTCGTACATTTGGTAAAGGTCTCGTTCAGCGCATGTTCGAGATATACGACGGCGCCCAGATACGACTCACCACGGCTCGTTACTATACACCATCAGGCCGATGCATACAGAAACCTTACGCTGACGGCACCGAAGAATACAACCGCGAACTGCGTCGCCGCTATGAGGCAGGTCAGCTCGTAAGCATCGATTCTGTCGAATACCCAGATTCGCTTAAGTTCCATACCTCTAAAGGTCGTGTTGTGTATGGCGGTGGCGGCATCATGCCAGATGTCTTTGTTCCAATCGACACAATGCGTCTTTCCGACTATTTCCTCTCGCTCCGTTCGGCAGGAGTCTTCAACACATTCACCCTCTCGTGGGCCGATGCTCACCGCAAGGACACCAACTATCGCGACTTTGAGTCGTTCCTCCGCAACTATGACTCTGTCGCTGTGATGAGAGAATTCACCCAGTTTGCAGATGTCAAGAAGGTGTCCCGCACCGATGTCAAGGGCGAATGGGTCGCCTCGTGGATCAATGAGCAGGCACGCAAGTCGGCAACCGACACAGCCCACATCATCCATGCCGAGAGCTATCAAGAATATCTCTCAAAGCTAATGGCAGACCCCCATTTCATTGACCAGCTCAAAGAGAAGGCCGCCAGCGAAGACCGTCGTAGCGCTCGTATCAACCGACACAGCGAAATCTATCTTGGCTATATGATAAAAGCTCTCATTGCACGCAATCTCTTCGGCATAGAATACTATTACCGCATCATGCGCGACCAGGATTTGGGATTGCAGGAAGCCATTCGCACGGTAAAACAAATAGAGAATTGAAAATAAGTAGAACACGCCTCAATCTAAGGATAGTCATTCCTGTGGCACTGATGAGCATCGCATCAGTAGTACTATCATTCGTGCCGCTTATCAAGGCTGAAAGACAGACAGTCCTTTCTGCAGAACTGCAACCAACCGAAACTCAGACAAATAATGCCTCGAGCTTCGATGAGATTGCTTATTATGAGCAGGTTGCCGAGGAATTTATGTCAATGCTTCCTACCGACAAGCGCGTGATTGCTCGCCTTATCGATTCCGTAAACCACCATATTATTTATTACGAAACAACTGAGAGCCCTTCGTGCTACTGCTACGACCTCGAGACGCAGAACACATCTGTGCTATTCGGCAGCGAATCAGGCTTCTATATTGATACTAAGCTGTTGATTCTGGACAAGATAATCGATTGCAGAAGGGTAGGGGATTGGGCAATATTCATAGCCACCAACCGCGCTCCCGAAACAACTATCGATAATGCAGTGCATACTTTTGGACTTAACCTTTTCGACCATTCAATGCGCTATATCGCTGTCGCGGCCGAAGCCTATTTCCCCAACGACACCCAGTTGCAGGTTACTCGCATAACATGGCATTATCGTAGCCTTTTCACTAATGAGGACTACTACGGCACCGAGAGTACAGCCTACGACCTTTAGTTTGGGTTTTATTTTCAACTATTATTTCTCTATTCATATTTTTTTTGTATCTTTGCATTTTTAAGAAAAGTTTAATTAAAATTACAATAATATGATAGCCAAAGAATTATTGAATCCGAAGAGCATCGTTATCTGCGGTGCATCGTCCGACATCCATAAACCTGGCGGAAAATCGCTCAAAAACCTCCTTGAGAGTCCTTTCAAGGGTCAGGTTTACGCCGTTAACCCCAAAGAGACTGAAGTTCAGGGCGTAAAGTGCTATGCCAAGGTCGATGACCTCCCGCAGGTCGACTGCGCAATCCTCTGCATCGCTGCCAAATTCTGTGCTCAGACTGTCGATGTCCTCGCCAAGGAGAAAGGCTGCAAGGGCTTCATCATCGTCTCTGCCGGTTTCTCAGAGGAGAGCCATGAAGGTGCTGAAATCGAGAAGCATATCGTCGATACCATCAACTCTGTTGGCGGTTCGCTGATTGGTCCCAACTGCACCGGCTTCCTCAATGTCAACTATGCTGGATGCTTCGATACTCCTATTCCTCCGCTCGACCCCAAGGGTGTGGACTTCATCACCGGTAGTGGTGCTACCGCTGTCTTCATCAAGGAATATGGTATGAGCAATGGCCTCAAATTCAATAGTGTTTGGGCTGTTGGTAACAGTGCTCAGCTCGGTATCGAGGATGTCCTCGAACATCTTGATGAGACTTTCGACCCCGAGAAGTCCTCTCATGTCATCATGCTCTATATGGAGAAAATTGGTGACCCGCAGCGTCTTCTCAAGCATAGCCGCAGCCTTATCAACAAGGGTTGCCACATCGCAGCTATCAAGAGCGGTGGCTCCGCAGCTGGTTCACGTGCCGCTTCAAGCCACACTGGTGCCCTCGCTACCAACGATGCAGCTGTTGACGCTCTCTTCCGCAAGGCTGGTATCGTCCGTTGCCAGAACCGTCAGGAACTTACCACCGTTTGTGCAGTTTTCATGCATCCCGAAATCAAGGGCAAACGCTGCGCCGTCATTACCCACGCTGGTGGTCCCGCTGTCATGCTTACCGACGTGCTTTCGAATGGCGGCATGGAGGTTCCTTCGCTGAAGGATCATCCCGCCAGCCCCGCTCTGTTGGAGAAACTCTTCGGAGGATCTTCGGTAGGCAACCCAATCGACTTCCTCGCCACTGGTACCGCTGAACAGCTTGGATATATCATCGATACCGTCGAGAACGAATATACCGATATCGACTTCTCGGTTGTCATATTCGGCTCTCCGGGACTTTTCTCCAATAAGGAGGTCTACGACCTGCTCGACGAGAAGATGAAGACCTGCAAGAAGCCTATCTTCCCCGTACTCCCCTCCATCATCAATGTCAAAGAGGAAATCGAGGATTTCATCGCCAAGGGTCGTATCAACTTCCCCGAAGAGTGTGTTCTCGGCAACGCTATCTGCAAGGTTTACAACACTCCCAAGCCGCAGCCCGAAAATGTTGAGCAGCCTGCCATCGATGTGGCTCGCATCCGCAAGACCATCGACCGCTGCAAGGATGGTTACATGGAGATTAGCGACTACAATGAGCTTCTCGATGCAGCTGGCATCAGTCGCAAGAAGAGCGTAGAGGTTAGCAAGAAAGAGGATGCTCTCGCCTTTGCAAAAGAGGTTGGATGCTCCAAGGATGTGCCTCTCGTCATGAAGGTCGTCGGACCTCTCCACAAGAGCGATGTTGGTGGCGTTACCCTCGGTGTCAAAGATCTTGACACTGTTGCCAAGGAGTTCGACCGTCTTATTGTTATCCCCGAGACCTACGCTGTTGAGATGTACCCCATGCTTGATGGTCTTGATGTATACATCGGTGCAATCCGCGACCTGATGTTCGGCCATCAGATTTTCTTCGGACTTGGTGGTATCTTCATCGAGGTGCTCAAGGATGTTCAGAGTGCACTGGCTCCCATCACCGCAGCTGAGGCCAAGGAGATGCTCAAGCAGCTCAAGGGCTATAAGATTCTCGAAGGTGTCCGTGGTCAGGAAGGTGTCAATATTGACCTCTATGCAGACCAGGTTGCACGTGTCAGCGCCCTTGTACAGGCCGCTCCCGAGATTGCAGAGATGGACCTCAACCCACTCCTCGGCAATCCTCGCTACGTCACCGCTGTCGACGCCCGTATCCGCCTCGAAAAATAATCAGGGGCAACAATCTGGTATTGTTGTCCAGCAATACAATAGAAAATAGGAAAGCCACCTCGAAGACGAGGTGGCTTTTATTTATGAACTTATGTTCAGGAGCCAATCCAGTTATGTCCATTGACCACTCCAGATATGTCCATTTTTTTGTGGCTGATTTGAATCAGAGTAGCCAAGTAGTAGCCAAGTAGTAGCCAAGTAGTAGCCAAGTAGTAGCCAAGTATATCCCAAGTAGTAGCCAAGTCTGAGAGCTTGGCTACTACTTGGCTAATATATGCCAACACCTGTCCAAATACTGTTCAACACCTATTCAACTACTTGGCTATAGGCTGTCAAAAAATCTCAAAAAGGTGAGTGAGGGGGGGGGGATGTATCTGACGTTTTGGAACAAAAATAGCACAAAGTATCTGACGTTTTAGAACAAAAATGGCACAAAGTATCTGACGTTTTAGAACAAAAATAGCACAAAGTATCTGACGTTTTAGAACAAAAATAGTATAAAGTATCTGACATTTTGGAGCATTTATGTTCATTCAAGCTGGATTTGTTCTGTGTGGCAAAACAAATAATTTAATTTTTATTCTGCCGTATCGAATACTTTTATATATTTGCATTTTAAAGAAGGACAATGAATGTGGCTCTTGTTTCAATGATTGACTAAATCCAAATATTGAGATAGCGCATACCTATCTTAATCCGATTTTTCTACAACCCGCATAATATCTTCCGAAAAAACAACCTATTTTTGTCCATTAGAACAATGCGTCTTTATAACAGCCTAAAATTGGTCCAGTATACCGAAAAATCTCAAAAAGGTGTGAAATGTGAAGCACCACGAAAAGTAGACACGAAAGGCAGAAAAAATAGCTCTGTATGAGATAAAGTTGTATCTTTGCAATTCGTATGGTGTGC